>NZ_JBTLQG010000098.1:0-560 GCF_054461535.1 Flavitalea antarctica | reverse complement strand
ATGATGCGGTCGATACTGAGCGACAGCGGGATGATCCGCAGCCGTTCGGAGCATTTGTATGTTCCTGAAAACATCAACCAGGAAGTGTTTGCAGACAAGGTGCAGGAGTATTATTCGCTTCGTTGTGTAACGCAGGTGCTGGGGCCGGTGTATGACACGATCCTGCACGCCGAACAAACGGTGGTGGATGAACTCAATTCGGTGAACGATAACCCGGTGGTGGATCATGTGAGTCACAACATTTTTCATGGGGGCAATTTCCACGGGGACTATATCTCCCTGGAGATGGACAAACTCAAGATTGCGATCACCAAACTATCGATGCTGAGCGAACGACAACTGAACTATCTGCTCAATGACAAACTGAACCAGAAGTTTCCGCCTTTTATGAACCTTGGGGTACTTGGATTCAACTTCGGGATGCAGGGGGTACAGTTTACGGCCACCAGTACCGTGGCCGAGAACCAGACGCTATCCTTCCCGATGTATGTACACTCGATCCCCAACAACAACGACAACCAGGATATCGTGAGCATGGGTTGCAATGCGGCGCTGATGAC
>NZ_JBTLQG010000097.1:0-575 GCF_054461535.1 Flavitalea antarctica | reverse complement strand
GATCACGAGCGGATTGCTGTTCATCCCAGAAACATGTCAGGCCAGTCCTATATAACAGTTACTGAGCATATGCCACTCAATCATCAACAAGCCCTGGAAAGTAAGGGATGGTCAAGAGATGAATTAATTGGCAAAGCAAAAAGGGTTGGACCAAATACTGAACAAGTAGCCATTAGAATCCTGGGAACAAGCATCTACATGGAACAGAATTATAAATCTTGTTTCGGAATGATCATGCTCCAAAAGAAATACGGAACGGCTCGGCTTGAAAATGCTTGCGCCAGGGCCCTGACGGGCACGCGAATTAACTACACGATGATCAAAAATATACTTCAGTCAGGCTTAGACAAACAACTTCAAATCGTAATGGATCAAGCACTTCCATTACATGACAATATTCGCGGAGCAACTCAATACTTATAAAATAAACAATCATGAACACAAATGCCACGCTCGACAAATGAAATCGCTACGCCTTACCGGTATGGCTCACACCTCTCAGCAACAGTTGACTTTGCCGGTTCACAAGCAACTTGAATCCCATGACCTCATTGCACAATTAATCCAAGGTGAGC
>NZ_JBTLQG010000096.1:0-589 GCF_054461535.1 Flavitalea antarctica | reverse complement strand
GCCGCCCGCTTTTGCCAAGCATCTATGTAAAAGCGATCACTCGAGCTGCCTAATTTTGACATGGGATACATCGTTAAATATTATCCACTAAAATCTAAGTCTATGCAGTCTCAAATGATCGCTACACCAAAGTTATTTATTGGTATAGATGTACACAAAAAAAGTTGGCAGGCACATCTCAGAACCGATATTTCGGATCACAAGAGTTTCAGTTTGCCACCTGATCCGGATTTACTAGTGAATTTCGTCTTCAAACATTTTCCCGATCACCAGGTAGCTGTTACTTATGAAGCTTCCTGCTGTGGCTTTACTGCAGCTCGTGCCTTTCTCAACCTTGGCTGGTCAGTGACCGTTGTGAACCCGGCTGATATTCCCAGGATTGATAAACACCAGTATCAAAAGACTGATAAGATCGACTGTCGCAACCTGGCAAAACAACTGCAGATTGGCCAGCTCAAACCAATCTATATTCCCACTGAAACCCAGGAGCAATTACGAAGCCTTTTAAGGCAGCGTAATCAACTAGTTAAACAGGTTCGCCGCGTGAAATCACATATCAAGGGATTGTTGCTTTTTCATGGGATCTCCA
>NZ_JBTLQG010000095.1:0-668 GCF_054461535.1 Flavitalea antarctica | reverse complement strand
TTAACGATGTATCCCATGTCAAAATTAGGCAGCTCGAGTGATCGCTTTTACATAGATGCTTGGCAAAAGCGGGCGGCCAAATCCATGTGGAACAAAATATCAACCTATGCCCGCCTTCGCCAATACCTTCACGTTATGGGCCAGCCTACGTTTCGATAGCGGACATAGCGTGAAAATCTTCGACGAACTGAATCGAGGCACAGTCGTCGCACCGCAATCGCAACAACATAGTCGTTGCAGCGCAATCGTCGCAGCGCAATCGTCGCACTACAATCGTGCGACTCAATCGACGCTACATAATCGTCGCGGCATAGTGGACAAGGGATAGTTGACGCGGCACTTTCGTCGCAACATAATCGTCGCAGCATAATCGGCGCAACACAATCGTGGAATCGTAATCGTCGCATCGCAGTCCCGGCAGTATTGAAAACCTCCTCCGTGGAACAAATGTGCAGAATTTGACGCGAGGGATCCAGAGTCTTTGTTAATGATTGCTTGTAAGGGAACAGGCTAGGGCGTAACGCAATATCGACGACAAGGTCGAACATCAGAACTAAATTATAATGGCTGTAATTCAACGGCCAGGCCCATAACATGGTATTGGCAAAAGCGGGCAGTTAGCACCACGTAATTTGAATACCAAGCTGTGCCCGCCTTCGGCACTACAT
>NZ_JBTLQG010000094.1:0-785 GCF_054461535.1 Flavitalea antarctica | reverse complement strand
GTAAGACTGATGACCTCACATTTAAACAATAACCTGTCTAGAAGCGCTGTTGCCAGTACTTCATCACCAAGTATTTCGGCCCAGTCTGCAGGTTTTTTGTTTGTGGTGATGATGAAGGAAGTTTTTTCATACAGGTGGTTTATGAAGTTAAACAGATTGACTGCCTCAGATTTTTCAACCGGGAAGAGCATGATGTCGTCAATTACAATCAACTCTGCTTTGCATAAGCGTTTGTACTCGGCTTTTGGTGTGCGGGCAAACTCTTTCATTTTAAGCATGCTCATGATTTCCTCCATTGTCCGGAAGTATGCCTTGTAGCCTTTATTGACAGCTTCAGCGCACAGCCCTGCTGCTAAAAATGTTTTTCCTGTTCCTGATGGTCCCATCAAAATCACATTATAAAGTTGATCTAACCAGTTTAATTCTTTCAACTGGTTAAGGCGCTGTTTTGTAAGCCCGTTGTCTACCGATTGATCGTAAGCGGCCAGGTCGCTGGATCTTGGAAGGCGGGCCACTTTAAGGCGATTGTTGAGGTCATTGTGTTCGCGGTAACTGACTTCTGCTTTTAACAGTGAGGCGGTAAATTCCAGATAGCCAGTTGATTTTTTTTCGGCATCCTTAATAATTTGTTCAAGCGCGGTATGCATACCATTCATTCGGAACTGCTGACAATGCTGTTTAATTTGATGTTTGATCTCCATTTGTCTCTTGTTTTTAATTTAGAATAAATCGTAATCGGTGATGGAACTTTTTTCCGGTTGGATGTAAGCAGCGCCGGGCATGCC
>NZ_JBTLQG010000093.1:0-789 GCF_054461535.1 Flavitalea antarctica | reverse complement strand
TCAGCAACAGTTGACTTTGCCGGTTCACAAGCAACTTGAATCCCATGACCTCATTGCACAATTAATCCAAGGTGAGCAGTTAAGTCGCCAGCAAGAAAAAACCACCTACTATCTTAGACTTGCGAAACTACGCATAGCTGCTATCCTTGAGCAGATCAACTGCTCCGCAGCGCGGAACCTTACTAAGCAGCAACTTGCAAGTTTGTTAGAAGGCAATTATATAAATCAAGGAGAAAACATTCTTGTTTCCGGATCAACCGGATCAGGAAAAAGTTATCTCGCTTGCGCTCTTGGATACCAGGCATGCTTGCAGGGGGAAAAAACTACTTACTTTAGTATGAACCGGTTTATCGAAAAAATTACTTTATCAAAATTAGATGGAAGTTATATAAAACTACTCAACCATCTTGAACGACAAGCCTTGATAATCCTTGATGACTTTGGACTGCAACCAATGCAACAAGATGTAAAGCTGGCCTTGCTCCAAATACTTGAAGAAAGGCACGGAAAAAAAGCAACAATGATTACGTCGCAGCTACCGGTCAGTGCCTGGTATAATTACATAAATGAACCAACAGTTGCTGACGCTATTATGGACAGATTGACAGCTAATGCACACCGGATAGAACTTAAAGGTGAATCCTTACGAAGAAAAAAATAACAAAGTATCCTACAGGTTAAATATTTTTGACGCCTCGGCAATAGCTCTTTCTCTTACTACCTAGATTGTATCTAAGGGTGGGGTCAACATCCCCCGGAACACTGGGGTCAAGTTCGCCGGAATATACA
>NZ_JBTLQG010000092.1:0-805 GCF_054461535.1 Flavitalea antarctica | reverse complement strand
CCTATCCTTTGCTTTCAAAGAAATATTTTAACTCACACGATACGTCTTATACATAGGATACCATGTTGTACGCCGCTCGGTGATAATTAATTGTTTTCCAATTAGGCGACTTGTCCATATCACACTGAGTTGATGGAGCTCCTCGCCAATCCAAATTGCAAACTCAGAAGCTGAATTGCTAACTAATTTCGGTGAATGCTAATTTTTGTGCCATCAGGAAGATTTTCAATTCCTTGAAAAATCTGTCCGGAACATTCCAAATGGGCATTTATGTCAGTTATCTCGATATTATCAATTGTATATTCTCCACCTATAATTGGCGGCTTTCTATAAGAATAAACCTCGGTCGGTTCCAATGTTCTTCCGGCCAATATTAATTTTTGTACTAGCCAAGGCAAGAACCATTCTGCAATTTTCCCTTGATCCGTCAGGCATTCTTCAAACCGCTCTAAACTTTCCGCGACTTTTGAAAAATTTCCACAATCCGTCTGTAACCAGTAAATGCCATCGTCCCTCCCTATGAAGAATAGGTCTCCAAGTGCGGTCAAATGTGCTATGGCTTTAACATCACCGATTTTCCAACCCCAATATTTTAAAAGAATATCAATGTTAATGATCTGGATATCCTTATGCAGAAGCTCGAAGCTCAGTTCCATAGAGTGGCGTACAACGTAAAGGTATTGGCGAAGGCGGGCACAGCTTGGTTTTCAAATTACTTGGTGCTGGCTGCCCGCTTTTGCCAAGCCCTTATGCTATATAGAAGATGACGTTTAGTGTGACAGTAGTCAATCTGCCAGGCAGACCG
>NZ_JBTLQG010000091.1:0-818 GCF_054461535.1 Flavitalea antarctica | reverse complement strand
AACATGGTATCCTATGTAAAGGGGGATGCCTAGAAATGATATGGTGTTAAAGTTACTACATAACAAAGATTTTGTAACGCGGGCTCTTTTATAGATTTTCGGATGCAGATGAATCAAGGTACTACAGCTGCAAAATCTGTAAAAGAGATCGCGGAATAAATTTGTTCCGATGTTTTCTTTAAGCTCCGACTCCTATGTGTAGTTACTGATGTACAGCACTACCTTCATCTGTTTGGTTTTGTAAAATATGAGCCGCTACCTGCTTGGCGATGTAGTATCGTTCGATCTACCTACAATGTTTTGTAGTCAACTCATGAAAGTATTGAGCATTAAAGACAAAGTTTGTTAGTTACTAAAACCGATTTGATAGGGTTGACCTGATCTAATCACACTTAGGATACGCCGGCACATCTTATGTGCGACTTTAACGATAACTGATTTTTGATTTTTACCAATGTGTTTGCGGTAGTAAGCCTGGATGCCAGGATCCAGCCTGATGGCAACCCAGGCGGCTTCCACCAGGTAGGTTCGCAAGAGCTCCTTGCATCGTGGTGTAACACCCATATAATTTTCTGCCTCGCTGCTTTGATGAATACCCGGTACCAGTCCGATATAGTTTGCAAACTGGCGTTCGTTTTCAAAACGTCGGATATCGCCTAATTCAGCTATGATGGCACTAGCCAAAATGCCACCAATACCGGGAATAGATTTTAGCAGATAGTAATCGGTATGATGGATCTTTCTGCAATATGCACGCAGTTCATTGCTTACCCGGAGTACTTCATGATTAAGCAGTTGTAATACCCGCAGCTTACTGT
>NZ_JBTLQG010000090.1:0-903 GCF_054461535.1 Flavitalea antarctica | reverse complement strand
GCTTTACTTGTACAATACCTGTTTGATAGGGTAGTTGCCTTAGCCAGACGGATTGAATTCTTGCCAGTAATTTCCTGGCCACTTTAACGATAGCTTTTTTACTGTTGATACCACGTTTGATCTGTTCGCTATAATAGAGCGCGAGTGCAGGATCGGTTCTTTTGGCTACCCAGGCACATTCAATGAGGTCACTACGGATCTGGCGTTGTTTTCTGACGGTAAGGCTTAGTCGAAGTTGTTTTTCTCCTGAACTGTGTTCCATCGGCATAAGTCCTACGAAACTGTTGAGGTGATAGAAGTTCGGAAATCGATGAATACCACCTATCTCAGTTATCAGTTCAGCAGCAGTCAGCGGTCCAATGCCTGCAATAGATCTTAACAGATAATAGTCTTTTTTATAGTCAGCACTGCGCATGAGCTTACGAATATCATTGCAGATAAGAAGCAACTCCCTTCGTAGCAACTGTACTTCGCGAATTTGATAATTAAGTGTTTGTCGGGTGGAGGTAAATGGAAATTTGAGTGCCGATAACCAGGTTATGAAATTGTTGCTCCAGTTTGGATTGTCAAAATGTTCAGGCAGTTCAACACCGTTGTAGTCCAGGAACCCTTTCACACGGTTCTTGCAACGAACAAGATCGCGCCAGATTTTTTTTCTATGGCGTACGAGGTTTCGATCTGCCTCTTGTTTAAGGGAGGGCACATAAATACCGCGGACCCGGCCATTGGCTAATGCCTGGCCGATACCCCGGGCATCACGTGTATCGGTTTTATAGACCTCGTCTTTATGGGTTGATGGAATGTCAGCCGGATTGACGACAAGACACTTGATACCGAGGGCTGCGAATTTTCGCTGGATCCAGTATCCAAACTTGCCGCTTTCATACGCACAGATGTAGGAGG
>NZ_JBTLQG010000089.1:0-1015 GCF_054461535.1 Flavitalea antarctica | reverse complement strand
GATGTTTTGAAAATGATTGAATCGGGCCGTTCTGTGCCCGATGTTGCCAAGGCTCTTGGTGTAACCAGTTCATTAATTTACCGATGGGTAAAGGCAACTACACATGGTTCTCATAAATCATCAGGGGACTCTCCGCAACCTACTTTTGATCCGGAAAAAGTTGCACTGCAAAAGAAGATCAAAGATCTCGAAATGGAGCGCGAAATTTTAAAAAAAGCCTTGGGCATTTTCAGCCGCTAAACCCCGTAGTGATTTATCAGTTTATTGCTGCACACGAGTCCCAGTATCCACTGCGTAATTTGTGCCAGAGCATGAAGGTCAGCCGAAGTGCCTACTATGATTGGCGAAGGCAACGTAGCCATCAATTATCACCTCACAGGAAGCAAATGGAGCAACAGGTTAAAGATACTTTTATCGAACACAAAGGGCGTTACGGCGCGCGACGGATCAGGCATTCATTATCGAAAGATGGTCTGAATGTTAGTAGGTTTTTGACCGCCCGTGTTTTGCGTAAGTTCGGCATGAAAGCTATCCAGCCGAGAAGCTTTGTGCCCAAAACCACTGACAGCAGGCACTCTTATGCTATAAGCCCAAACTTGTTGACAAACACCCTGTGGCCAAAGATGATCAACCAGGTGTGGGTTTGCGACATCACCTATGTTCCATTGAAAGAGAATCGTTGGTGTTACCTGGCCGTGATCATGGACCTTGTCTCCCGCAAAATCGTAGGATGGCAATTGAGCGACAATATGAAAGAACAATTGGTAATTGATGCCCTTCGGAAAGCTATGGGAAATCGAAAAATTACCAAAATGCTGATCATACATTCCGATCGTGGCGGCCAATATGGCTCAAAATTATACCGGGCACTACTCAGCAGATTTCAAATCAGTCAAAGCATGAGTGAAGCTGATAACCCATATGATAATGCGTTTATGGAATCCTGCTTCAGCAGATTGAAAGCAGAGCTAATCCAAGGCAAACACTACGAGAGCATTGAAGATGCCCGCATCGA
>NZ_JBTLQG010000088.1:0-1095 GCF_054461535.1 Flavitalea antarctica | reverse complement strand
CCCCGCTTGTTTTTTCTCGATTCCATATCGTGTCAAAGTTATTGGAATTTCGTGTCCGGGAAAACTGGACCATCTCAAGCAACGCCAGGATTTTTTCTGGCTTAACATTGCTGGCCGTTAACTCTTCACTATCATTAATAGTCTCCCGAATAAAGTCAAACGCTTCATTTTTTACAATTTCTGCTATGGAAAAATCTTTCCCATCTGTGGTTTGAAAAATCAATTCACCATATGAGAAGTCCCCAAGTAGTGGGAATTCGACGTCATTAAAACACTTCTGGCAAGTATTTCGGAAGTTATAAACGGTCCTTATCTTCTTATTTTTTTGCATAGAAGATGCGAATCTAGAATGACGCACAACGTGGAAGTATTGGCGAAGGCGGGCACAGCTTGATGTTTTGTTCCTCATGTAACTGGCCGCCCGCTTTTGCCAATATCATGTTGTGTGCAGCCGATCTAATAATTTAGGTCAAAAATGTAATAATCGCTTTACCAGTTTTCGCAGCTGACGCAAATGCTTGTTCAACCATTGCATAGTGATCAAACAAAAACTCCTTACTATCTGGATGATCCCAGCCTTCGGGATATATTCCTAGTTCCATCATCTGTTGTGGATTATAACGAGCTTGCAATTCTGGTTTGGAGATTCGTGTCAGCTGCTCATTAATTTCTATAACGTCCTCAGAAGAAAGATAATTAGCTGGACCATATCCTAAATCCTGATTCTCGTCGATGAACTGCTCGCTAAAAAGAACTTTTTTAAGCGGGTGTTCGCTTTCATCCGCAATACCAGCGCCTGTCAGTAAAAAATGAACACCTTCCCATGACTTGTCTATGAAAATTAAGTTCGGATCCTCCGGATCCGCTTGATCTCCGAAAATCCGATCTTCGAACCTCGAACTGTCTTGCAAATAAAGATTGAGTTCCTCGCTGCTAACGATTAGCAGGTTGCCTACCATACTCATAAAATAGAATTGAAATAATTATCGCCTGCCACAAAATACGCCAGGTTGCACACAACGGGGATGTATTGCCGAAGGCGGCCCGAAGGTATTTTTAAATTTCATGAATGTTAATGGCCGCTTTTGGCAATAC
>NZ_JBTLQG010000087.1:0-1120 GCF_054461535.1 Flavitalea antarctica | reverse complement strand
GGTCTGCCTGGCAGATTGACTACTGTCACACTAAACGTCATCTTCTATATAGCATAAGGGCTTGGCAAAAGCGGGCGCCCAGTGTCATGTGGAATAAAACATCAAGCAATGCCCGCCTTGCCAATACTTCCACGTTGGCAGTAATTTTTAGACCCACCATGCCGGACCAAAATAAAAGCCTTGAATTTCTGTACGACATTCTGATCGACAACTTTGAGACCTTTGAAAATGAGTTGAAGTTGTTAATTTCAAGGCCGGGTGACATTGAAAATACAAACAGATTTACCTGGCTAATCAGTAAATTCATTAACAAATCTGGGTTTATAGAACCATTTCTATCGACAATAGCCGTCAGCGATGATGGAGACAAATGGTTAAGTGATTATCTCTTTGCAGCCGTTGAGCTGATTAACAACGCATCATCTGACGATGTCTTTGAAATTCCTGAAGGACTTATAGAAAAACTGAAGTGGTGGATACTTCGCCATAAAGGAGAACTTTCATGGAAATCCGCAACTTTACTGAAATATTTCGAGGCGGAAATTGCAGAAGAGATACAGCTTAAGAAGCTCCAGGAACGAGATGATTTCTTTTTAACGTACGTGGAATGTATGTTAGGGCTTGTACGGCACAACAAGGACAAGCACCTCGGATTCGTCAAAGAAATAGCCGACGATATTACAAGGGATGAAAGATTACGAGAGTTTGCTAAGACAACATATGAAAAATACCGCTAAGAACGCGCGGGAATACAATTGGCCGGGCGAAATACCCTTTCCCGAGACCGCAATACTCGGCAGTCATTTAATTAAATTACTCAAATAGAAAAAGCATTACATGGAGTTCTTATGGATGATACCTCTTTACATACTTATACCAGCTACAGGTATCATTTTCGTTTTCATAGGTCTTAATTCGAAAAATGGACACCGACGTAACGGAATTCGCGTCGGTCTCTTACTTTTGTCGCTTCCAGTGTTTCATGTTTTTTTTGTTGATCAAGTTGATCGTCGAAATGGACATTCACTTATCGGAAAGTATGCTGTAATCAGCAACTAACAATACAGAACTTTTGGCAATTAGGAATGCAGAATAATTGGCAACAATGATACAGAAGATT
>NZ_JBTLQG010000086.1:0-1221 GCF_054461535.1 Flavitalea antarctica | reverse complement strand
GGCGGAACATTGGAACGATCTTTTTATCATGTTGCGTTGTTAATATGCTTTCCTTAGCCAGGTGGTTTGCAATAGACTTTAGATCAGCGGCACTGGTTAAATTGTGTTTACAGCAATAGCTAAGGGCAGTGCTGATAATCTGCCTGGGATGCAACTCAATGGTCTGTTGTAGAAGCATCAATTGATCACGTACATAACGGGGCCGGGCTTTGCGGATGTATTCAATGAACAGATTGCCATCATCCGGGTTTTCAATTTGCGAACAGATGTTGGCAGCCAATGACTTTATTTTGCCGGTTTTTTCTCGCCTGTGATCGTTATTAATTATTCTCTGACCTTTGCCTGTATTGATGTTATGAACACATATCAACGCCTGTTGGGTATTGAAAAAACTAATTTTTTCAGTATCAATAGCAAGTGCTACCTGCGATCCCTTTCCCTGGTAGGTGCCCATCGGCAAAGAATAGTAGTTGCCTTTGTAGGAAATGCTGTTGTCCTTGCGAACGGTGTATAGTGGACGATCGGGAACTGTTGCTACAATATTCCTGCATGGTCGTAGATACTTTTTTTCTATTTCCCATTCTTTCGACGGTTGCAAGCGGGTAAAGCTGTGCGGAAGATAGTTAGCTGTTCGGGAAAGCCAGGCAAGAACCTCCTGGTTTATGGTGTCAATATCATCAAAGGGTCTGTTGTATAGAAAATTCCGTTTTACATATTTTACGATACTTTCAATCTTGCCTTTACTTTGTGGGTCAGCTTTGCGACAAAAGTGTAGTTTAAATCCTGCATCGCGGGTATACACTTTAAATTGTTCGGTAAGAATAATATCACCATAATTCTCATCAGCTATAAACACCCGGTCCTGGTCGTACACCACGGTTTCAGGAATGCCCTCAAAAAAGAGGAAAGCCTTTTGATGTGCTTCTATTGAGAGTGCTGTTGTGAATTTGCTAGTCGAGAACCAGACATATTTATAGCGAGATCTGGACAATGAAATAACAAAGAAAAAAACCTTGATTTTGCGACCCTGGTAATTACGGAGATTGTACTCACCAAAATCAGCCTGCGCTTGTTCACCATATCCTGTTTCAGCGACCATCGCGTGCTCGCGAACTATTTCAGCCTTATTGATATGATATTTTTGACGGATATGAGCTACGAAGTTGAAAACGGTTTTACTGTCAACGGATGGAAAGTCCGGATAGTGCTCCTTTAGCCAGT
>NZ_JBTLQG010000085.1:0-1261 GCF_054461535.1 Flavitalea antarctica | reverse complement strand
GTCTGCCTGGCAGATTGACTACTGTCACACTAAACGTCATCTTCTATATAGCATAAGGGCTTGGCAAAAGCGGGCGGTCGGCACCATGAGGAATTAAACATCAAGCTATGCCCGCCTTCGCCAATACCTCCACGTTGGCTGCCATTTATCTAAGAGCTTCATTATGCAAATTCAAACGCTAAACATTTCGGTTCAAACCCTAAACTGGCTTGATAACGAAATCGTCGACTGGAGCAGATCCGGCCAAAGTTATACGCTGGCAGGTGAAAGGCGACAACTGAATAAATATCATTTCGGCTACAAGTTTGATAGTGCAGTCAATTCAACAGATGGACGCTACGTCTTTTTATTTGAACGCCTGGGAACTAAGGGTCTTCTAATTAAAAATGGAGAGATCCTTCGTGAAACCAGTCGTTCGTATTATATGGCTGATATTTACGACTACCCTGCGGCATTCATAAACTGCAACAACAAAATTTACTTAGCTCATTGCCCAATAAGTTATTGTCAACTCGATTTTGAAGATGTTGAGACAGGCGAACTGGTTACAAATATTGAGAGCAGAAAGCCATCTGACATTTTCCATTCGCGTTTGGAGGTTAGCGACAGTGGTGAATATTTAATGAGCAAAGGTTGGGTCTGGCATCCCCTAGATGTAATAATAGTCTTTCAAATAAGGGACTGTTTTGCAAATCCTGTCTTGCTTGATAATATAGATCACGGTTTTCCTAACGTTGGTTGTGAAATTTGTACGGCAAGTTTCATTGACGATTCAAAAATTTTAATTGGCTCATCTGATGAAATTGTTGATGATGAAAAACTATTTAACTTGCCAAGTAAGGCTTTTGGTATTTGGGATTTCAGTAAGAATACTTTTTCAGGGCAGAGAAAACCTGACTTTGATTTCGGAAACTTATTTTCAATCAGTGAAAAGCTGTGTTGGGATATCTACAGATTTCCCAAGATTATTAATCTAACCACTGGACAAATAATTGATAAAGCAGAGAACACTTATTCTGGTGAACAAAAATCATCGCTGCTATTTGATGTTGATAAACAACCTCAAATAGCATTTGACAAGAGCAAGAAAAGATTGGCGATAAAACAAAAGGACAAAGTAATTATCGTTACAAGGGATTAGGATGCAAATGAAAGAAATCAACACCCCGTGTATAACGGCAGCCAACATGGTATCCTATGTAAAGGGGGATGCCTAGAAATGATATGGTGTTAAAGTTACTACATAACAAAGATTTTGTAA
>NZ_JBTLQG010000084.1:0-1269 GCF_054461535.1 Flavitalea antarctica | reverse complement strand
GCAAAGTCTGACGAATTTACACCTGTGACTGATTCAGAGAAGTTGACTGCAAAAACCACTGTAGTGGCCGTGGTGTTTTGTGTGGTTGGAGAAGAGCGGAGAATACTTGCTACTGACGGCGCTGTAAGGTCACCTGGAGATACATTGTAAGTTTCTCCACCCGTGAATCCGCCTGTGATTGGATTGTTATCTCCATCCGTTATTCCGGTCCCACTGCTGTTAAGATCCAGTCTAAGGCTGCCCGTACCCGTTATATTATTTACTGTTACCGTATATGCTGATCCGGAACCGGCTACACTACTTATATTACCATTAGCCGTTCCGCTGGCTGACAGGGTAAAATCAGTTGCGTTTACCCCACTCACAGATTCCGTAAAATTAACTGCGTACACTACCGTTGTGGCGGTTGTATTTTGTGTTGTCGGTGAAGAACGAAGTATACTTGCCACAGAAGGCGCCGGCAGGCCACCTGATATACCGTCGGAAGCCAATACACTTACTATCTGGCGGGGACTTCCCTGGTTCGTTGCAACAATAGCTACATCCGGACTGTAAGTTTGATGGGTGCTGGAAGAGAAATTATAATTTGCATCAGGCCCGCCCATCAACGTTGCAGCCCCGCTGAATGAAATGTTAGAAACAGGAGATTCTTTATACAGAATCTGGCCACCATTAGAAACACTTGTATATACGACTTTGATTTTCGACGCTGCCTCATTCAACAAGACTATGGCCTGGGTGCCTTCTCCGATCGTTACAGGATAAATATCATCCCAGGTGCCATCCGGGCGGCGTACCAACAATATAAGCTCAGGGAGACTCACATTATTATAACTGGTTTTGGCAACACAGTAAAGCGTGCCATCACTTGCAACGGTCAAATTCATGTGATCATCTGCCATGCGCGGGTTACCGGGAATAGCCGACTGGGAGGCTGGGAGTTCATCCGCGGTCCAGGTACCTGGATTTGTTCCATCCGTATGTGTCCTGAAACCAAACAGACCCGTATTCTGATTTGACCAGAATACGCCAATTTTTCCATTCAATTTAGTAATAGCGGAAATATCGTCACTGTTAATTCCGGATGCTACAGTAATAGCAGAACTCCAGGTAGTGTAAGGTGAATCGCTCCACCAGACCTGAATAGTATTCACAGCATCCGCAGCCACCCACATCCTGCCGGTTCCATCAACGGTAAGGGTTGCTGATTCCACACCACTCGGAAAGCTCACATTGGTTGGGGCGGCTCTACCACCCCAATTTACATAA
>NZ_JBTLQG010000082.1:0-3018 GCF_054461535.1 Flavitalea antarctica | reverse complement strand
AGCTCCTCATTACCCAAAGAAGGGGAGATATTTTTTAACTAAGAGAATTTGGTGTCCGGCTAAAATGAGCCACCTCAGCTAGCTGATAAACCATATAACCAACAATTTTCAACTAATTATCCAGTTTGTCCGAATTGTAAAATGGTTCAGTCGAATTTTAACGACAATATCAGAACAGGTAAAAAAGAATTACACTTTGTGACATGGCAAGGTTTTGAGGGTTTGACAGATGCTGATAAACTAATGCGAGTAACTGAAGTAGCTCGCAGCATTGCATAAAATAGAGTCATGAAGTCTGATGCAGAGTGAAAATCGCTTTAAAAAGAAGGTGCATTCGAAGATAATGCGAAGGCTGTTTATAACATGAAAACTTCTGTATTCCCCGAACGAACGCACAACATGGTATTGGCAAAAGCGGGCGGCCAGTTGCATGTCGAACAAAAAATCAAGCTGAGCCCGCCTTCGCCAATACTTCCACGTTAGCCGCAAATCCTGTACGAAACCATGAGATCAGCGTTTATTATTACCGCTTTACTTGTACTTTTTTATGTGGGTTGCTGCAGGACCACTAGTTGGGATGTATACCGATACAAAAACAACTTTAATTCGCATAGACAACTATATAATGAGATAATTGAGGGACTAAAGAAAAGCCCAATTAAAATTGGCCGAGCCAACTATACGAATGAACTTCCAGACCACATTCAATCACTTCTTCAGGAACTTGACATAACTAATGTGAGTTCCTATTTCTCAACATGTGAAGGCACAGTAGTGTATCAGTTTGAAAGTAACTGGAGCACGAAAACGCACCTCTATTTTAAGTACAGTACTTGCGAGTTAGAGGAGAGCAAAATTGGTTATCACGCGAAAGTGTCTGATATGATAGAACTTTGGGGCTAGGAAATGGTTGGGTGATGATGATTGACCATGACTTCATTTGAAAACGATCTGCGCCTAACATGGTATTGGCGAAAGCGGGCGGCCAGTTGCGTGTCGGACACAATAGTAAGCTATGCCCGCCTTCGCCAATACTTCCACGTTAGCGGAAACTGCATTCTTTAAATTGCGAAACATGACTAAACAAATTTCCAGGTTATTTCTTGCCATATTTTTTCTTGTGTCATGTCAATCTGAAGTTGGTGACCTTGAAAAATATTATTTAGATAATATTGATATGCACAAAGATGTCTCAGATGTTTTAACAAGTTTTGCAAAATTTCACCAGACAAATATTTTACTAAAACGACCCAATCTTCCAAAAAAAAGAGTTTCATTTTTTATATTGTTTAAATCGGACAACACTTTTTATCCAGTAGATTTTGATTCCTCATTCAATCGCAGTGATCCAAAACCAGATAAAACTTCAAAATTCGAAATTCCGATTAATGCTATTCGGGAATTTGATAAAAGTGGATATGAAATAATTACATCTGACTCTGTTCAAACTGTATTTAGTGGGGGATGGGATGTTAAAAGAAAACCAGGGGCTAAAGCGGATTCGCAATATTTCCTTTTAATCTCGAAAAGCCCAGACGGGCTACGTGAGTGTATAAAAAAGATATCTCCCATAGCTTGTCTGATAAAAGGAGTAACACCATGACAACTCTACCGCTTCCGCTAACATTGTATTGGCAAAAGCGGGCAGCGAATACCATGGCAAACAAAACATCAATTGTTGCCCGCCTTCGCCAATACTTTCACGTTGTAGGCAATACAGTAACAGATTCATAATGGAATTTTCGGATGCGAGAAAAACTGAGCAAAATAACACCAGAAGAATACCTTTATGATGTGGGGTACCCTACTAAAGTCTGGTTTAAAACAGTTTTTATTATTTCGCCTTTACTAATATTATTTGTTTCGTTTCTGTTTAAATCAACTTTAGAGAGTTGGGCGAATAATTTTTCAGTGTTAGGAATAACAATTCTTTTCAGTATTATAATGTCGTTGCCGACACTAGCATTTACGTATTTGGCTTTTTGGATCTGTTTCATATACCGATATTCCCCTAGTTCAGTCAAGCTAATCTGTTGCGGTACATCTTTACTAGGTGTAGCGATAAGTTTTACGTGGCTTGGGGGACAATTGGCATTGGGTCTCATGACAATTTATTCGGCAGGTACTTTGTTGGCCTATCTATGGCAAAAGTTACAGTTGTCGTGAAGAACTGCCTACAACATGGTATTGGCAAAAGCGGGCGGCCAGTTACATGTAGAACAGAATACCGAGTGATGCCCGCCTTCGCCAATACTTCCACGTTGTACGCCATGGCAAGACTACCATACTTAATAATGCTTCTCGCAAGCATCTACTTTATTAGTTGTGAAGAGAAAGAGTCAGGACAAAAATTTAAAGCAATTATTGCAGATACTTCGCTTAGGCATGAAAACGATCTGCTACAAGCCTATCCTGACTTTACACGAAAAGTAAACTTACCTTCGATAGAAAGTGGTGTTGATTCGTTTGAATACAGATTCTGGTTGCATGTTGAGGCTGACATCATAAACCTGATCAGAATTCGGTTTGACAATTCAAGATGGGTATTGACGGAGACGATCATTTACAGCCACATTCCTGCTTACGATTTTGACCGTTTAAGCACAAAAAATCACTTGCTTGAGACTGTTGTTGATAGTACTCATACACGGTCCCTAGTTCCCAAGATTGCAATCAATTCATTTATCGATTCGCTGCAGTCTTACAACTTCGAAGAGGCACCGAGTAACATTCAAATAGCTAGTTCTTTTTCTCTCCCGACAGATGCTCGGACATATACCATCGAATTAGCTGCAAAAAACAGCCATCGAATGATTATATATACCTGCCCTGGAGGGGCCGAGTCGCTGCAGGAATTTCATTCGACTGTTAGCCGTTTTCTCGATTTCATCCAGGTTAATCTAAATATAAAGTTTTCGCCATGTTGACGAATACGGCGTACAACATGGTATTGGCAAAAGCGGGCAGTTAGCACCACGTAATTTGAATACCAAGCTGTGCCCGCCTTCGGCACTACAT
>NZ_JBTLQG010000081.1:0-3245 GCF_054461535.1 Flavitalea antarctica | reverse complement strand
CCCCGCTTGTTTTTTCTCGATTCCATATCGTGTCAAAGTTATTGGAATTTCGTGTCCGGGAAAACTGGACCATCTCATATAGCATCTTTCGTGGTATCGTCAAGATTCGAAAAAGAATTCCGAAAATACTTATCAGTCCTACTTAAATCATTATCTCGGACAAACGGTTGAGTCGGCTCAGAATTCCTAACAAAGTCTATTCCATACTGTGCCCAATAATCTAAATCCGAAATGATGCTTTCACCAAACTCTGCGAGCTCCGAAGCATTATTCTGACCATTTTCTTTTGAGTCCTTATCCATAAAATTAATGAGTTTACTATTTATTACGACAAGGTTTCGGCTAACGTGGAAGTATTGGCGAAGGCGGGCATAGCTTGATGTTTTGTTCCACATGTAACTGGCCGCCCGCTTTTGCCAATACCATGTTAGCGGCAGTCATTTCGCGTTTATGAACGGTCACTTCATCAATTTTAGTTATCTAGTCAACAAAGCGCTACAAATAGCAAAACCTAAAGATGTGCGAGTATCGGCTTAATTTAGAATAAACAACACCTTATTAATTTTTAGAGCTTGCATGTCTACCGACAACGATCAAAGAATCAGCAACCTTTTGAAAGTCCAAACTGAGGGTACCACCACCGCCAAACTTTATACAACTGCGACTCCCCAGCAGTACTGAATATCCGGTATCATTTTTCTCGATGTCATATATAACCAGAATGTTTGGTGCTTCCTCATTCAAGCTGTCAGCTTGGATCATATTGCAAAGCTCAGTGAACGACAATTTTTTGAAAAAATGAGCGTCTACTTGCGAAGGCAGAAGATCTAAAGGAAACTTATCAGAAGTCAATAAGATTGAGTCTCCGAATCTATACTTTATGTGCAACGCTGAAGCCTCAGGCATGTAGCGATCAGATAATCCATGCCTTATCGATTCCTTCAATATGCGAGAAGTGTCGTTTTCTTCAATTGATATAACAGTAGGGGAATCTCCACAAGAGCCGCAGAGTAGCAAACATATGAAAAGCGCTGATTTAATTTTATCCATTGGATTGCCGCTAACGTGATGGGTATTGCCGAAGGCGGCCCGAAGGTATTTTTAAATTTCATGAATGTTAATGGCCGCTTTTGGCAATACCCTGTTAGCCGACGTTGCCGATGATCAGCAACAGCTAAGCAGTTGTGAAGGAAAAATAATTTTGTCAATATCCGATTGACGAAGTTATTTTTCCTGCCCTGGACGGACCAACACGATCCAACTTAATTAATCTTTGTCGTTGGGTTGGCTGCGGTGAAAATACCACGGGTTAATGATTTTAATACGTCGCCCGATCACCAACTTTTAAAAATTTACCCGCTAACTTTGCTGGGTGAGCCGCGCGCTTCGGCTTTGGCAATCAAGCTTACCACGCCGAAGCGCGCGGCTCACCTGGCACTCATAATTTATCGTTTATTTCTCTGTAATAATTTTGATGCAGTAGCCTTCCCTTCGACGTCCGGACTGGCACAACTGCGGGCCTAATCACGACTCTAGCGATCATCGGCAATGTTGGCTAACGTGGAAGTATTGGCGAAGGCGGGCATCACTTGGTGTTTTGTTCATCATGACACTGGCTGCCCGCTTTTGCCAATACCATGTTGGCTGTAGTTAATGCAACAGTTCTCTTACCATTATCGAGTGAGCGAGAGTAAGCGATTCATCCAGAGTATAATGGTAAATGTGATTAAATTTTAAAGAGGTGTACACTTTAAATACATTTCCAAGGTGAGGCATTTGGTCAGGATTTGACTTATACAATTGTAACGTATTGGTATAACCCTCTATGGCCTCAATTAACCGCGTCTCAAGGGTCCTGGTTTCGGAAAACATTTCGATAAGCGGTACTATTCCTTGGCGACTGATCCTTTTACAATCAGCTTGATATTTCGACACTGTGACCAGTGTCTTTTCATTCTGTTTATATACTTTCACAACCTCCTTATTCCCTCCAAACTCGCCACATTCAATAAATCGTGCAGAAAAAAAGACAGTATCACCAATCGAAAGTGAGTCATCAATATATGCTTTGAACGAAAACTTATAGTCTTGAGCTTTGGAACTCGAGACTAAAATACTTATTGCAAAAAGGAAAAGTAATTTGATCACAAGAAATGCTATAAACGAAATGAAATATCTTCAATTAACTTTTGAAAAATAAGTGTGTAGCCTAATTACAGCCAACGTGGAAGTATTGGCGAAGGCGGGCATAGCCCGGTATTTTGTTCGATATGTAACTGGCCCGCCCGCTTTTGCCAATACCATGTTATGTGCAGGCGATTGATACAAACGGCTATGACTTGAATTTTTTTTTATAACTTAAAAACGCAACAAACGTCAAGATCGAGCCGCTTATAATTGCCAAAAGGACAAATTTTAGAAAGTACGGATCACTGTCATTCTCCTCTCCAAGAAAGAAGAAAAAAGCTGTCATCAAAATCATCGCCAGGATAGCGGCAAAGACTCTTATGGTTTTCGCGTTTGCTTTATAGAACACAAACAAAACAATAGCAGTCGGCAATAAATTGGCGAGTAAGTTCGCAGTTAATATTTTCCTTGGATGCGCGTTACTGAGTTCTCTATCAATTACGGAGATCAATGCGCCATCCAACATCAAAATATAAATTTGTATGATCGGGACGAATGATAAAACAATGAAAATTAGCGTAAGATATAGTGGCAAGCAAAAATGACTCTTCTGCTCATGATCCTTGGAGATTTTTTGATTAAATAGCTGCAAATTCTCTCTTTACTAATTTAGGGTTGCTGTTAGCTTGCACATAACGTGGTAGTATTGGCGAAGGCGGGCATAGCTTGGTGTTTTGTTCCACACGTTACTGGCCGCCCGCTTTTGCCAAGCCCTTATGCTATATAGAAGATGACGTTTAGTGTGACAGTAGTCAATCTGCCAGGCAGACCGCTACACTAACTTTATAAGTTAATCAACACTAAACGCCATGAATAAAGTTACAGCCAATTTTGAAAATCGGGCCATTTTTGTCGGCCTCGATGTACACAAACGCAGCTGGAATGCTGCCATCTTTCTTGGTGACCTTTTTATCCGGAACATCCATCAACCACCGGCACCCGAAGCGCTCTTTCATTACCTCGTAAAAGCGTTTCCCGGAGCCTCCTACATCTGTGCGTATGAAAGCGGCAAGTTTGGATACTGGATCCAGCGAAAATTCGCAGCCCTCGGTATCAAG
>NZ_JBTLQG010000080.1:0-3290 GCF_054461535.1 Flavitalea antarctica | reverse complement strand
TGCCGGACCCTTATGCCGCCAATGTTTCATTGTTACGTCGCCGCAAAGGGCGGGCTAACCATCAGCAGGATAATAACAGGTATTTTTTGACAGATATCACCGCCCTGCTGGTTTGCAACATGACATGGGTAAATCGTGATGAACCTGCAGTGAAGTTTTTTCTTGGTGATAAGCCGGCTAACGCCACTGTTGCCGGAACTTTCAACGCGATCGCAGCTTCGCAACCGCCGATCCTTAAACCCGAAGATCTGAAAAACGGGCAGGTACTTGACAGTATCCAGCGATCCTTATGGGAACGTTTTGCTGCTATACAAGCGAAAGACTGGGCGGCGGTAACTGACGATCCGCGGGGTAGTAGCAATGCATTTGTGAAGCAGGCGGAAATGATGATGAATACAAACCGGGCCATTTCGCGCGGGGACAGGATTTCACTGTTCAGTAACGCCTTTACTTTACTGGATGTTAGTACAGCAGCTGACCTGATGGGCGTAAGCCTTGCATTTGCCAATGATGATTTTCTGTTTGAACGAACACATACTGTGAGGGAAGATATACAGGGTAGTCCTTTGAGTATCGACGGTCTCGACGTGCAGGCAACGAGCCGGCTGGTGCAGATTTACGCGTTGCCACAGATCAGCTGGGAGCCGATGATCACCAATTCCGATGTAGTAAATACTGCCGAGGATCCCTATCCGGGAATTCTATATTTCTTAAATGATGGTGTTCCGGTACAGATAGCAAATACGGGTAATAAACCTGTAACCCTTGCTCCACTTCCCTTAACTGAACGTCTGACAGCCTTATATAAACGGGAAGAATTATCCCTATGGAGTTATTTTACTTTATCAAACGGTATGATGGCGCTTGGTATGTATTATACGTATCAGGGTAAACGACCGGTTGTTGAATTGATCGATGAAAAATTCCCCGGCGAACTCAGCACCGGTCTCCAGTTAAAAACGGTTGGTTATCCGGAGCCGAAAGAAAAAAACAGCCGGTTCAAAGGCAGCGTACACCAACTGGCAAACATCAATAACCTGTTCATACCGGCAACGAATAACCGAAGTGTGCTCTCTGGCAGTGTAACAAAGATCTTCAATCGCGAATTTGGTAATCTTACTGGTTTTGATCCGGACAAGATCATGCCTTTGGAGCGATATGATTTCAGTGGTTATGGGGCAAATGTTTTCAGTCATTGGATAAGCCCGAAGGCTGCGCTGGCAGAAACCTCGCAGGTAATGTTTGATGTTTGGCGGGGTCGGACTGCCCATGAAGTTGTGCAGGTGAAAAGTGTTATCTATCCATGGGGAATACGTGTGGTCAGAACTATTACCATCTACCGCGGCAGCAATGGTTTTCCATGGCGCACTGATAGCGGCTGGAAAGCGGAGAGCGATGGTATCTATGATTTCCGGAGTCCGGTTGAGCCTGGTGAGGTAGCCGATGATGTATTAGCCGAGGAGAATAAAAACACCTATGTGTTTCACCCGGGGATGGTCGAGGGCGTTTACAATGTCCGGAATATCAAGGAGGACCCCGTGTTGATGAAGTTTCAGAAACCGTGGGTAAAAAATTATGGTTTATATATTGACGATGATGGGTTGCCTCAACCTGTCAGGCCACCAAACGCGGGTCAGTCGTTAGAGGTGGACCTTGTACCTGTGTATTTTGATGCAGATGTTGAAATCGATAATGTAACCCAGGGTGCCAGCAATGGCCGGGTTTCAGGTCAGCGTATGTTGGGTTATCTGCAACTGTCGCCGCGTGGAGTATTTATTGCCAAAGAAGATTTTGCAAGTTTACTAACACTTATGCAAGGCCTGGGTGGCCCGGTTGATTGCCTGGTAGATATTAATAAGAGTGGCCAGCCGATGCGGGTCACAAGGGTTGACGTAAATCCGGCTATTGATGCCGGTGGCAACCGGGTATTTATAGCAGCTGCGAAAGGAACACCTGTATTGCCTAAGGACGGAAGTTGGACCGTGGTACAACACAACCTGAGTACTAAAGAAGTATTACCACTTGCGGGCAATGATGTTATTCCACTAGTGCGGGAAGGTGAGCGGAAATTCGACACCGGTGAATTGACTTATACTCAAAACAAAACGGACAAACCGGTTAATGTAGCGGAGGCTACTGAACTATTCAAGCCGTTGGAGACCCGTGCGAAACAGTATGGCTTTTTACAAAGCACTGGCGAAAACAAAGTGCTGTTCCGGAATCCCTTGTTTGAAAACGGTATTAAGATATTAAAAGGTAGTGTTCCTGATCTTGCCGACGCCTATCACCTGATGAACAGTAAAGGAATTTTTCCGAAGCTGGAAGGGCTTCCTTCTATAGCAAAAATCGGCAGCGAGTTTGAAATGCAGATCAAAGAGAAAGGCTTCGAGCTGCTCAATAAAATTGATCCTCTCAAAAAACTTGAGCAGAAGATAGAAGGAGATTGGTACCTGATCAACACACCAGTGGTGAAGCTTTATATCGAGTATCTTTCGAAAGATAACAATGGTGCACCCCTGGCATCGATGCTTAATCTCGACATCAACAGCACAGCTGGTGCATGGGCTAACAAGATGAACGATATCTCCATGAATGTTGATCTTGGCACCTTCAAAAAAATTCTGACTATTCGTGGAAAGTTCCAGACTGAAAAAGGTAAGCCCCCGAGTTTTATTGAACCAATTATGGAGTTTGGCGAGAAGCTCCGCCCGGTTTATGATATACTTGTTTTGTTATCCGAACTATCCATTAATAGCAGTTATAAAGACATCCTGGTTAAGGGGCTCAAGATTGCAATGAGTAACAGTCCCAACAATTGGGAGTACAAGTTCCAGGCAGACAAACAAATTCCGGTGGTACGTTTCCCACCAGCCAACCTGGATACTGCCGCCGCCCCGCTTCGGCTTGAGGCAAATCTTAAAGCCGGTGTTTACTTTAATGTCGCTATCCCGATTCCGCCAACCAATGGGATCCAGGCGCCAAGCGCTGGTGCTTTTGTAGAGTTTTATGCCAAGCTTAGTGTGATGTGCCTGAGTGTTGGTGTCGGAAGTATATATGCTGTAGGCCAGGCTACAGTTCGGATTAGTGGTGACAGCGTAGCTGGGCCGGCGCTTTATATGAAGTTCGGTTTTGGGGTTGAAGCCGTAGTGGCGCTTCCGGTGATTGGGAGTGTGAGTGTATATTTCGCCGCCGGCGTGGAGATGCTGTTAAGCAGTACAGAAGACCGACTTGGCGGATTTGTTCTTTTCCGGGGAAGAGCAGAAATCCTTGGAGGAATAGTTACGGTGACC
>NZ_JBTLQG010000079.1:0-3413 GCF_054461535.1 Flavitalea antarctica | reverse complement strand
TTACAAAATCTTTGTTATGTAGTAACTTTAACACCATATCATTTCTAGGCATCCCCCTTTACATAGGATACCATGTTATAGGCCGTTCTTCGCCGACTACGTTTCGAGCTTCACTTCAATCGTTTGTTCAAAATATGAAGAGACTGGCCTTCCATTACATTCCGCGGGTTTCCACAAACCTGACTGAGTTAATAAATTAACGAAGGCTGTCTCAAAAGGTGTCCAATCACTCTTATTCTTCCCTTTAATCTCTATGAACTGCAAAAGACCTGTGCTGTCGATAATAAAAGTGGCAACCGCAGTGCTCTGCAGGCTCCCGCTATCGACTTCTTGTTTAGGATACCGGAAGTTCTTATTTAGGAATCTAGTCCACGCTTCTTTACCTCCAGGAAATTCCGCGAGTCGGGATGGCTGAACATAGACAGCAGCCGCAATTCTTTTGTCATTATGCTTCTTACATCCATGTGGTTGTTCCGCCCGACCTTGTCCGCAAAGGTGGTTAACCCATAGTAACAAGGAGATACCTATTAATAACCGCGCTTGTCTTATTATCGTACCGGTCATGGATTGATATGGAAACGTTAATGAATGGCCTATAACGTAAAGGTATTGGCGAAGGCGGGCAACAATTTGGTATTTAAATTACTTGCTGCTGGCTGCCCGCTTTTGCCAATACCATGTTGGCTGTAGTACGGTCAATACTTAACCGCTTTACCATGTATAAAGATGATCTTATCTATAGTATCGCTGTAGCGACCTCGTTCAGAAATTGGAACCTTTGACAGTAATTGTTGAAACCAAGATCGATATTTATCTAAAAGTGGCCTGTCAATTGTCTTAAATAAAGCTTTTTTTCTGCTTTTTTGCACCGCAACTTCGGAATAGGGTTCTAAAATAAAAATTTCAAAAGCCCTTAAAACATGTTGGTCAACAATAGGTTCCTCGTCGCTTGAAAGACTTGCACCGTATTGCTTAAAGATTAAAGAATATTCGGATCGGTCTTCTGACAAACCAACTACGCCGTCGATTATATGCTGTACTTTATTGATGTCTCCATTTTTCCAAAGCACTGCACCTAATAACTTTGACAAAGCATCCTGCGGGAACTTAAGAGGCTCCAGCTTATTACATTGATTAATTATCCCGGAATTTCGTAAAGTATTAATATCACTTGCACTCAGCCGAAAATCGAAAGGTGGATACTTAACATAAAAAGACTCAACCTGGCTTAATAGATTGGAAGTTTTGACGAATGTCATTAATCCGTCGAGACTGTTATGCGTCTCGAGCTCCTTGAATAAACTCTTGATTTGATTATATACGTCTAGGGGTTGCATCTATAGTATTACAGCCAACGTGGAGGTATTGGCGAAGGCGGGCAAAGCTTGCTGTTTTGTTTGACATGTAATTGGCCGCCCGCTTTTGCCAATACCATGTTGCGCGTAGTTTATATTTTCCGCGATATCCCAAATGTGAATGCCGATAATTCTCTTTTTGATATGTAACCATTGTAAGAATTAATCTGTGCAGTTAAAGCTTTCTCACAATTGAAAAGCTTTTGCATTAGAAATTCCGAATCTGAATGTTTTCGGAACTCTGGGTCATTCTCAAGGCCCACAAGTGTTCTGCCCAAAGCTACGTTTAAAGATGAGTTAAGTTCGTAAGCTCTTGTAATAAAGGCACTATCGACCGGGACGGCAATATCTAAATGTCTCAAAAGCTTCACAAATGCAAGATTGACCTGCTGCACGTTATTTCTATCAACTGTCTTTGAGTCGGAAACATACGAAATGTAACTGACAGCGATCATGGCCCGATTCTGCAATTGGATTTTTAAGCTATCCCATTTAGATTTTGTTAACGCGTCAAGACGTTGCGAAAATGCACTCAAACAAAGCGAGAGCGACAAGCATAATAATAGAAATTTATATTTCATAAGGTTGCTACTATACTATTCTTAATATTGGAGGCTTGCAAATTACGCGCAACGTAGAGGTATTGGCGAAGGCGGGCATAGCTTGATGTTTAATTCCTCATGGTGCCGACTGCCCGCTTTTGCCAATACCATGTTGTGCGCATAGCTGGTAAATTACAGCCAATATCATTTAGTTAGGCTGTTTCACCTTATCGTCGCATTTGCGTTACGACAGTGCCTGCTGAGCCTCAACACATTCATAAGTATATTTCCACTGCCACATATTTGCCTGGCTTCGATACCTGCGTATCTGTTTCCGCGGCTAAGTTGTAAAGCTCTGCACCCAATGCGATTCGTCCGCTAGGCTGCGACAATTATGCTGCAACGATTGCGTGGCGACAATTGTGTTGCGACGTTTGTGCTCGACGACTATGCTGCGTCGATTGTGTCGCCGGGATTATTCTGCGACATTACCACGATTATGTTGCCACAATTATCCTCGACTATGCTGCTAATATTGTGCTGCGACGAATATAAATCGACGAATAGTTGGCGAAGGTGTTCACCGACTCTGTTCCACAATTGTCCGGTATCCAAACGTAAGCTTGCGCACAACGTAAAGGTATTGGCGAAGGCGGGCATCACTTACTATTTTGTCCGACACGACACTGGCTGCCCGCTTTTGCCAATACCATGTTGGCTGACGTGCGGTAATCAGGGAGATGTTTGGCGTCCGGGGATGCCTTTATTCTTACTGGTTTTATACACGCAATCACCCGGCGAAATTAAGATTAGCTCGCTCCTGTCTATCTCAGTCAGAAAGGGCTCAACTAAAGATTTATCAACTATTGTCAAATGAAGGCTCCCATACTGGCAAGGTGAAAAGTACAGTGATTGACTTGTATCTAGGAAATGCATTTCTGGAACTAATGCGTTAACGCTGACTGAGTACAATACATGTTTGAACCAACTTGGAAATTCTTTTAATGATACTAGCACAGCGCCATTGAATCGAGGCCGAATTCCTGATTCTGTAAAAAAATCCATTGTGGATGTCACTTTGGGATCTGTATAGCGCCGCTGACGAAAGCGCCAAGGCGTATCTTGTGCACCCATAATCAGAAAGTTCTGAAGCTTCATCCTTTCAAAAATTACTATTATCTCCTTACAAATTTTATTAATGCTCCGAGTATATGTAGCGGCAGAGCTACTTACAATCATATATGATGCACCGTCAGGAAAGTGAAATTTTTCCTCGTCCAGCTGTGGGTCGTATACACTCCAAGGCATGCATGGATACTCCTGTAGTACCTCATTCCTGGTTATGATTTTAATCATGATGCAGTTATAGCATGTCAGCCAACGTGGAAGTATTGGCGAAGGCGGGCATCGTTAATATTCTGCTCGACATGTAACTGGCCGCCCGCTTTTGCCAATACCATGTTAGCGGTAGGCGGTTGCATTTAGGAAATTTCCATTAACCTTTGCAAGTTGCCTT
>NZ_JBTLQG010000078.1:0-3565 GCF_054461535.1 Flavitalea antarctica | reverse complement strand
GATCAGGAAAGCGGGGCCATGATCACGGCACCAGGCATCATTGGTAGGGTGAATAAAAAACCTCACCCTTGACATATCAACCTTTTCTTTAACCAGAATTTCAGTAGCAAAATTCTTCATGGCCTCATCATTGACATTGATATGAACCGGTTCTCCGGAACTAAGTTCCCTGACGAATGCAGCATAATAAGGATATATCGTATGAATTTTTCCGGGCCATGATGCATCTTTATGTGGCCAGCTGAGCCAGGTGGCATCATGCGGTGCGAATTCTGCGGGAAAATAATATCCTAGTTCCTTGGGAGTCATGACAAAAATTTGTGCAAATATAAGTGAATGAGAAAAGTTTGATTTATGAAAAGGATCGGTCTGATATCAGATACACATAATTACCTGGATGAAAATGTTTTTAAGCATTTCAACGATTGCGATGAGATCTGGCATGCAGGAGATTTTGGATCGGCAGAGATTGCAAACAGGTTAAAAACAATCAAGCCGGTCAGGGGAGTCTATGGAAACATCGATGGCTACGATATCCGTAGCATGTACCCGGAAACACTTATATGGGTATGCGAAGAAGTAAAGGTGATGATGAGGCACATCGGCGGCTTTCCGCCAAAATACAATAAGGAAACGCTGAGGGATCTGAAAACGGAAATGCCTCAGCTGTTTATTTCCGGGCATTCACATATACTGAAGGTAATATCCGATCAGCAATTAAACTGCCTGCATATGAACCCTGGCGCGGCAGGCAAACATGGCTGGCATACCATGCGAACGGTTCTCAGGTTCGATATCGATGGGCCCCGCATCAAAAACTGCGAGGTTATACAACTCGGGAAACGTTGAAATATTTCCTGATATTGTTACTGCTAAGACCTGATCAGCTTGCTTTATGCGCCCGGAAAAAGTGGTCGTGCGATACCTTCCCTACCCGGCCATGGGATTGCTAAAAGTATAAGGATAAGCGCAACTATATACATCCAGAACGCCGATCCGTACAACGATTTTTTAACCTTGCCCCTGGCAACGGTAATCAGCACGATGGCTATCAGCATACTTGTAATATGCTCAACCGCCCAGAACCTGAGCACGCTGTTTTTCATCACTTCGCTCATGCCATTGTTCTGGATCACTTTGAGTCCCCAGGCGCCGGCTATGTACTGGTACAGCCCGATCAGAAAATTGGTGTGGGCCGCAATCAGCAGAAACAAGCTCGACTTGTTAAGACCCGATCCGGACTTGCCTGATCTCGCATTATAGGCCTGAACTATGGAAATGATCAGCAGGATCAGGATGACCCAGCGAAGTATATTGTGCAGATGGAGCAGACCTGTATACATAAAGTAATAAATATAGATAAGAGAATATCAGCGAGGGTGCAAAGTACGTAAGAAAATTTTACTCAACCCAGTCAGCTATAAAAATATTGGTATCCCTGGTTCCTCCGTTATTCCTGTTGCTGCAGAACACAATCTTCCTGCCGTCGTAACTGAACATCGGGAATGCATCGAAGCCATTATCACGGCTGATCTTCTTCAGGTTGCTTCCATCATTGTTCATCGTATACATATTAAATGGAAACCCTCTTTTATATTCATGATTTGAAGCAAAAATGATCTGCTTACCGTCAGGCATAAACGCGGGCGCCCAGTTGGCCTGTCCAAGGTTGGTAATTTTTTGTTGATTACTGCCATCTGCATTGGCGGTATACACTTCCATATTTGTAGGAGCTACCAGGGCTTCCGCGAGCAGGTCTTTATACTCCTTCAATGCTTCAGGAGTTTCAGGACGTGATGCTCTCCAGATTATCTTTGTACCGTCCGGGCTGAACCAGGCACCGCCGTCATAACCTATGGCAGTGGTTATTTGTTTTTCTTTACCGGTGTTTATATCCATTATGTACAAATCAATATCACCATTTTTTGTGCTGGTATAGATCATCTGCTTACCATCCGGGCTAAGTGTTGCTTCGGCATCGTAACCTTTTGAATTGGTCAGTTGTTTTATGATCTTTCCATTAAGGTCAGCAATAAAAATATCAAAGCTGCTATACAGCGGCCAGATATATTTGTTGCCATATTTTTTACGATCTGGAACCGGTGGGCATTCTGCGCCACCAAGATGGGTGGACGCATACAAAACATGTTTACCATCTTTCATGAATGCTCCGCAGGTGGTTCTTCCTTTTCCCGTACTTACCATTTTAGGCTCGAACTTTTCACCTGCTTTGGTTGGTATTTTACCGATAAATATCTGGTCGCAGGCAAGCCCCTCTTTTGCATAGCTCTTCTGAAAAATCAGCCACTCATTATCATAGGAGAAATAGGCTTCAGCATTATCACCACCGAACGTTAACTGCATGATATTACTAAAATGTTTTTCATCAGGATAATGCAAGGTATCCGCTTTCGGTTTTTTGTAATGCGGGTTTGATGAGACGGAAGTGGGGACAATGTTTAATACGACAGCTATTAATACAGCAGTAAGGAGTCTGAGCATGTGATTGAATCGATTAAGGTCGTTAAGGTGGGGGAAATACCCTGGCAAAGGTATTTTTGTTAAAATGCGCTTCTGTCAGGATATTGTCATAACCCGGCTCATCAAAATCGGTTAATTTTGTTTTATGAATTTTCGCAACAGTCTGTCGCGCTTGCTGCCCGTATTCATAATCTTGTTGTGTTCGGCGTGTAACGAGCCTGAACCGGTAGACAAATCGGGCGACTTGCTGAACAAGCCCCCCTTCAACACTATAAGTGATAGCATCAGACGATATCCTGATAACCCGGGCATGTATCTCGAAAGAGCCATCCGCCTCTCCCAACATAATAAACTGGACCTGGCAACGCCCGACTTCAAAAAATCATGGGAGCTTTCCGGCGATCCCGCGGTCGCCCTGGAATATGTGTCAAACCTTTTACTGGTGAACAAGCTGGATGAGGCGATGAATGTGCTGAAAGACTGCGCCCGCCGGTTCCCCGAGAACACCGAATTCAACAGGAGACTGGGAGAAATTTATGCGGAGATGGGTAATACCGATGGCGCCTTAGCCCAGTTTGATGATATCATAAAAAAAGAGCCGGATAACTTCGAAGCGTGGTATGACAAGGGAAATGTGCTGACCAAATTAAAAGATACCAATGGTGCAATACAGGCTTTTGAAAGGTCTTTCGCCCTGCAGCCAATTAACTACACTGGTATCGCACTGGCTAACCTGTACATTGGCAAAAAAGATCCAAAGGCGTTGAAGGTTTGCAATTACCTGATAGCCCGCGATTCTTCGGGACTCCAGACCGACGCTGTTTATGCCAAAGGAATATATTATTCTGAAACAGGAAATGCGGAACTGGCGCTTGAACAGTTCGAGGAATGTATCCGACGCGACTGGAAACTTACAGATGCTTATATTGAAAAGGGAATAATTTACTATGAACAGAAAAAGCTGGATACTGCTTTAAAGACTTTCAATATGTCCGTTACTGTTTCAAACACCAATGCCGACGGATATTTCTGGATAGGGCGATGTTATGAAGCGATGAACGATAATGATAAGGCGGTGGAAAAC
>NZ_JBTLQG010000077.1:0-3634 GCF_054461535.1 Flavitalea antarctica | reverse complement strand
TTTCATCGTCCGACGAAGCTTTAGCGTAGTCGGATTTTTACACCAACGGAGGCTCAATCTCCAAACAACAAACACTAGTTCTTTAAATACTGTAACCCGAGATAGATCCGTAGCTCAGCCTGGTTAGAGCACTACACTGATAATGTAGGGGTCAGCAGTTCAAATCTGCTCGGGTCTACTAATTTTTGGTGTGACTTTTTTGGCCTGCTTATTACTTCGTTAATTCGAAGTATTATTAACGCCGATTTTTGTGCACTATTAGTTCTTTTCAAAATATCTGGGGGGTTAGCTCAGTTGGCTAGAGCATCCCGCTTGAAGGCGGGAGGGTCATCCGATCGGCACCTCAACAAGTTCTTTACAAAATACCTGGGGGGTTAGCTCAGTTGGCTAGAGCATCTGCCTTGCACGCAGAGGGTCATCGGTTCGACTCCGATATCCTCCACAGAAAGTGTTTAGCTAAGTTGGCTAAGCATCCCGCACTTAAGTGCGGGAGGGTCATCGGTTCGACTCCGATATCCTCCACAGGAAGTAGTACAGCAAATGCTTACTATTTAAATTAGTTCTTTTTGTATGGTAATGGTTATGTGAGTAACTGACACTGGATCGTATCCAGCTTATCAACATTGATAGATTAGTCTATCAAAAGTTCTTTGACATATTGGGATAATAAGTTGTAAATAAGTAAATGAGTAATAGTAATAACTCTTTTAAAGCACTTAAGGGCGTATGGTGGATGCCTTGGCTCTGAGAGACGAAGAAGGACGTGGTAAGCTGCGATAAGCTTCGGGGAGCTGCACACAAGCGATATATCCGAAGATTTCCGAATGGGACAACCCAGCACACTGAAGGTGTGTTATCCATAGCAATATGGAAGTCAACCCTCTGAACTGAAACATCTAAGTAGGAGGAGGAAAAGAAAATAATAATGATTCCCTGAGTAGTGGCGAGCGAAAAGGGAAGAGCCCAAACTTGTGCAGCGTGCTGCATGAGGGTTGTAGGACCACATTTAGAAGTCGACATCAAGCTGAATTTTCTGGAAAGTTAAACCATAGCAGGTGATAGTCCTGTAAGCAGAAATTGTCGAGGACGCGTGGAATCCTGAGTAAGGCGGGACCGGAGGAATCCTGCCTGAATCTGCCGGCACCATCCGGTAAGGCTAAATACTTCTCAGAGACCGATAGTGAACCAGTACCGTAAGGGAAAGGTGAAAAGCACCCTAAATAAGGGAGTGAAATAGTACCTGAAACCGTACGCCTACAAGCGGTCGGAGCCTAGAAATGGGTGACGGCGTGCCTTTTGCATAATGAGCCTACGAGTTGCTCCTCACTAGCGAGGTTAAGTTCTTCAGGAACGAAGCCGTAGCGAAAGCGAGTCCAAATAGGGCTACTAGTTAGTGGGGGCAGACGCGAAACTTTGTGATCTATCCATGGGCAGGTTGAAGGTGTGGTAACACACACTGGAGGACCGAACCCATTAGCGTTGAAAAGCTATGGGATGACCTGTGGATAGGGGTGAAAGGCCAATCAAACTGAGAGATAGCTCGTTCTCCCCGAAATGTTTTTAGGAACAGCCTCGGATATAGAAGTTTACTAGAGGTAGAGCTACTGATTGGGCTAGGGGGCTTCACCGCCTACCAAACCCTGACAAACTCCGAATGCTAGTAAATATCTCCGGGAGTGAGGCTGCGGGTGCTAAGATCCGTGGCCGAGAGGGAAATAACCCAGATTAGCAGCTAAGGTCCCTAAGCGTATGTTAAGTTGATCAAACGAGGTGGAGTTTCTATAACAGCCAGGATGTTGGCTTGGAAGCAGCCATTCATTTAAAGAGTGCGTAACAGCTCACTGGTCGAGAGACTCTGCACGGAAAATAATCGGGCATCAAACATACCACCGAAGCTCTAAGTTGCACACCAGGTGTGTATACGGTAGGGGAGCATTCTGAACTGCGTCGAAGGTGTCAGGCGACTGATGCTGGAGCGTTCAGAAACGAAAATGTAGGCATAAGTAGCGATAAAAGTAGTGAAAAACTACTTCACCGTAAGACTAAGGGTTCCTGATCAACGTTAATCGGATCAGGGTTAGTCGGGTCCTTAGGCAAACCCGAAAGGGGCAGCTGATGGAAAACTGGTTAATATTCCAGTACCCGCTTTAGTTTCGATGGGGTGACGGGGTAGTGAACAACCTGCGAGGCAACGGATGTTCTCGTTAAAGCGTGTAGTTATATCTTTTACAGGTAAATCCGTAAGAGATGGCGAACGTGATAGTACTCGGAAGCTTCGGCTGAAGAGATAATGGTTCTAATCATACCCCCGAGAAAAACCTCTAAGGTTAGGCTAAAGCGGCCCGTACCGTAAACCGACACAGGTAGTCGAGGAGAATATCCTAAGGTGCTCGGGTGAGCCGCGGAGAAGGAACTAGGCAAATTGATGCTGTAACTTCGGGATAAAGCATACCACTCTATGAGTGGTCTCAGTAAAATGGTTCAACCAACTGTTTAACAAAAACACAGGGCCCTGCAAAATCGTAAGATGACGTATAGAGCCTGATACCTGCCCGGTGCTGGAAGGTTAAGGAAGGATGTTCGGCGCAAGCCAAAGCTTCTGACTGAAGCCCCAGTAAACGGCGGCCGTAACTATAACGGTCCTAAGGTAGCGAAATTCCTTGTCGGGTAAGTTCCGACCTGCACGAATGGTCTAATGAGTTGAACGCTGTCTCCTCCGCGAGCCCGGCGAAATTGTAGTATCGGTGAAGATGCCGGTTACCCGTCACGGGACGGAAAGACCCCGTGAACCTTCACTACAACTTTGCATTGATTTTGAGCAAACGATGTGTAGAATAGTTGGGACGCTACGAAGCGGTGCCGCCAGGTGCCGTGGAGCGGTCGTTGAAATACCAACCTTCGTTTGCTTAGAGTCTAATCCCTAACGGGACACAGTGCATGGTGGGTAGTTTGACTGGGGTGGTCGCCTCCTAAAAAGTAACGGAGGCTTGCAAAGGTTCCCTCAGTACGGTTGGTAATCGTACGAAGAGCGCATTAGTATAAGGGAGCTTGACTGTGAGACAGACAAGTCGAGCAGGGTCGAAAGACGGCTAAAGTGATCCGGTGGTTCTGCATGGAAGGGCCATCGCTCAAAGGATAAAAGGTACTCCGGGGATAACAGGCTGATCTCCCCCAAGAGCTCATATCGACGGGGAGGTTTGGCACCTCGATGTCGGTTCGTCACATCCTGGGGCTGGAGAAGGTCCCAAGGGTTCGGCTGTTCGCCGATTAAAGTGGCACGTGAACTGGGTTCAGAACGTCGCAAGACAGTTCGGTCCCTATCTGTGATGGGCGTTAGAAAATTGAGTGGACATGACCTTAGTACGAGAGGACCGGGTCGTACGTACCGCTGGTGTATCTGTTGTGCCGCCAGGTGCAGCGCAGAGTAGCTATGTACGGACAGGATAAACGCTGAAAGCATCTAAGCGTGAAACCTTCCACGAGATGAGTTTTCTTTTAAGGGTCGTCAAAGACTATGACGTTGATAGGCTATAGGTGTAAAGGTGGCAACATCAAAGCCGAGTAGTACTAATTGCCCGTACGCTTTAATTTTTTTTTAATGATCTGCAGAAGTAGGACGTTGATCTTCGGATCC
>NZ_JBTLQG010000076.1:0-3849 GCF_054461535.1 Flavitalea antarctica | reverse complement strand
TCTGAGGGCGAAGGGTAGTTGAAATTTCCCTTCCACCTATCCTTTGCTTTCAAAGAAATATTTTAACTCACACGATAAGTCTTATACATAGGATACCATGTTATGTGTAGGGCGCTATAGTGATGAATACTGAATTCCATTATTTCTCTATCGGTGTAGCCACTTCTGGTGCCCATTTTGCAAGTTTGAAACACAGTAATTGCGTTTTTGGAAATTGGCCATAAATCCTTTTAATACCGGAAGCAAAAACCAAATTTAAATATTCAGATTTAAATGCGGTTTCCTTCTCACCAGACCATAGCAAAAACATATCATCAAAATGGATTTCCCGAATTTTACTAACTATGCCAAGAGATACAACAAGTACCTGATTGTTCGAGTGAATCGAAATTGCAATCCATTTCACTCCATTACCTCTAAATTCAGCTTTTTCGCCAGTGGAAAATAGGACTTCGACCTTTTGGAATGTTCGATTTCGCGTTAGACTATCTGTTGCTCGTCTGAGTTGCACTGAATCCTTACCCACGAACCTGAAAAAATGCTGATCCGTTGTATGAAATGTAACCTTGCTAACTATCGATAACCTGTCCTTATGAATCGTACCGACATTCTGCGTTAAGACTAACAGAGCAAAGAATAAATTCACTATCATGAGGTTGACTTAGCCTTACACATAACGTAAAGGTATTGGCGAAGGCGGGCAACACTCGGTTTTTAAATTACTTGGTACTCGCTGCCCGCTTTTGCCAATACCATGTTGTATGCAGCTTATTGTTGGGGTGTAGCTTTTACTGCACCAACACTTGTTACTGTTCCAAATTCTTTTAAATGATTTTCGTCTTTCTTGGTTGTTTCATTTTTTACGACCTCGTACTCAACGGTCATTTCATAACCTGGTTCATACTTTATTATTTGCGTTTCGTCAAGCGGAGTCTTTGCGTAAAATGTTTTCATTTCTTTGGATTTTTTATTCGCCATAACTATTTCATAAAGTCCTGATGAAATTTTCGTCTGACTTACTAACTCACCATTGAAAAGCAATTTCTTCTTGTTTTCGGCTTCGTATTCTTTTTGTATCTGTTTAGACAGGCCGGGACAGTTGAGTTGAAGTTTACCAACAACTTCATTCACCAGCTTGAGTTGGCCAACTTGTTTGGCAGGGTCAAAACCCAGTCTTTTCAGGGTGTCCGTATACTTTAAGAGTACCGCTTTATAACAGGAGTCTATTGAGGTTGAAGGCTTGTTATTTCTCATTGTCGAAAAAGTGCAGTTGCAAGTTTCTAATGAAATAGTTTTATAGATTTCTGTTGTATCCGCTGTGATATAATCTGTCTGACTAACCAGTCTCTCACGTTTAGGCGTTTGTCCACAAGCAAAAATTGTAAAGAAAAAAATTATCGAAAATGTTAGTGATTTCATCTTTATGATTTGGTTTCTAGTTGCATACAACGTGGAAGTTTTGGCGAAGGCGGGCATAGCTTGGTGTTTTGTTCGACAGGTAACTGGCCGCCCGCTTTTGCCAATACCATGTTACAGGCAGTTCATTGTCTGAGGGTTGTCCAAATATTGTCAAAGTGTTTAAATTAAGTCTTGATTTCATATTCAAATTTGCTCCGCCGTTCTGACCTTCGGTGCGTTATATGCACCCTCTCCTGTTTTGAATTTCAATTGCATAGTTTATTAGGTATGTTTGCCCACTCTGCGTTGCTAACTCAATGTACTTATCTAATAGTGGTGAATTAATGACGTTCAGCGAATGTAAGACAGCTATTTTTTGATACTCTTCAATATCAGCATACTTTTCTTTATTCCAAAATATCTCCGCATAGCTTTCGACTTTGTCAGCATCCAGTTTTGCCAATTCCATCAAGGAGCGTCTGTTCACATACTCTTCGTCATCGTTGACAAATTTTTCCAGAAGAGATACCGCTTTTCCTTTATCTGCCAACTTGTAGAGTTGAACTGCTAACTGCCACTTATCCTCCCTATGTCCTTTTGAAATTGCATATTCTGATAAAACTATTAAGAATTGTCCGTCCAACAGGCTTGAGAGATGTTCCATTTCATTATCTCTTGCTATTATGTAAAGAAGTCTTTCTTTCTCGTATGAAGTTAATTTATTTGGATCTGTTACGTTTATCAATGCTTCAAATGACTCATAAATTGCCTCCCAATGGTCATAATCACATTCCCATTCACCGCCAAGCTCTTCTTGGGGAATGTCGAACTGTGATTGCGCCCATAAGTCAAATTTATCAATCTCGGCAAAAATTTTATGTCTCATACGGTCTGTCTACAATTGCCTGTAACGTGGTAGTATTGGCGAAGGCGAGCAACAACTTGATGTTTTGTTCGTCATGGTCTTCGCTGCCCGCTTTTGCCAATACCATGTTGTAGGCCGTTTATTGGTACTTGTGCATGTTTTTTTTAAGATAATTATTCGCTGGCAAATCAGCTGACGGGTGCGATATAAATTTCCCAATGCAGCTACTGATAAGAGAATCACCCAAATTTTCCGGATATGAATATTTTTGACTGTCAGTGCTCGTAATCACAATTTCATTGTCCCTAATAAGCCCGGCAAGAGTATACTTCCTCTCAATACGGTTCCGGCCTGGAGTCGCTGGGCTATATAAATACTCAATAAGCAAAGTATCCCTTACTGTTTTATAAACTCCCCAGAAAACATACGGAGGATTATCATCGAATGCCTTATCAAGTTCGGCTGCCGCGGTAAAGATTCCGTTCCAATGCCCAACTTTGCAAAACCATCAGGAAAAAATTGAAGAAAGCCATAGCTAGGCTTAAATGAAACACCAAAAACTTCTCTTACTCGATAATACCCCAATACATTGATTTTAGATGTCGAGTCAAAGGCAAATGCTGAATCGTAAAGCAAGAACTTTACGTTCTCGCCTTCAATTTCGGCAGTCGGCTCAGAGAAAGTCATCTCACTACAACAAATGAAAAAGAAAGACAAAATGACTATGTACTGGATATGGTTACGGAATGGCATACAACGTGGAAGTATTGGCGAAGGCGGGCATAGTTTGATGTTCGAATCTCTAGGGTATTGACGCCCGCTTTTGCCAATACACTGTTGTGTGCAGACCTATGCGCAGTCAGGGATTCAATACAAAGGTCCACCATGCAATAAAGCCCATTAGCAAATAAATTGTTATGTCTGTGCCAATCGAAAAGCTCTTATCTGCCCGAGTAGGAACATACCCATTTTCCTTCCCTTGCCAGTTAACACCGGTACGAGTATATGAAACGTGTATTGGCTTTGCATCACCACCTGGGTATTCTGGAAAATGCAACAATAAGAAAAAGCGTAAGATTAACAGATAGATAATGGGAAACGATATTGCTAATAACGCTGGAAAGGTAAACGTGGTGAGTACCATCTTGATTAACAGAATGCAAAACGGTAAAGCTGCTATTAAACAGTACTTCCGGAATAAATTGTTGTCTATAATTGATTGCGAATTAGAGAAATACACCAAGAAAATGCAAAAGCCTACAATGTAACAATGATAATTGTGGTGATAGACAAAATCTCCATCCCAATATACAATATCTATGGCTGTTAAGACAATAATCACTGCATACAGGAAATACCAACCTTGTTTGGTAGTGGCAGCGCTTTCCTCTTGCTCTTTAGCGGAATCGATATTCATATCTTTTCAAAAATGCAGGTTGCGGTTTGCACACAACGTGGAGGTATTGGCGAAGGCGGGCATAGCTTGATATTTTATTCCACACGACACTTGCCGCCCGCTTTTGCCAAGCATCTATGTAAAAGCGATCACTCGAGCTGCCTAATTTTGACATGGGATACATCGTTAA
>NZ_JBTLQG010000075.1:0-3952 GCF_054461535.1 Flavitalea antarctica | reverse complement strand
AGCTCCTCATTACCCAAAGAAGGGGAGATATTTTTTAACTAAGAGAATTTGGTGTCCGGCTAAAATGAGCCACCTCACACAGGCGTAGCCCAATCATACAACAGTTCCGTTTGTTGTTGCGCATTTGTGAGTGTGATGAATCTTCTTTAAATAGTATGCTAAAATCAGCGGCGAAGAAATTTTATTTCTATAATGGAAATCCAAGTATTGCCAGGGTTCTCTGGTGGTAAATAAAATGGGCTCACTTTACCGACGCCGGCTACGCACAACATGGTATTGGCAAAAGCGGGCAGTCAGTACCATGTAATTTGAAAACCAAATTGTTGCCCGCCTTCGCCAATACTTCCACGTTGTGTGCAATGGGAACATCGTATCATAATCTTATGAGAATTTTAAGCGCCTTGCTTTTGATCACAGGAATCTCACTTTGTGTTGCAATGTGGATGGGTAAGTTGACATTTGGATACGGCTTGGGAGATCTCACTTATGCTATTATTTTTTCTATCAGCTTTATCTTAGCAGGGATAAATCACTTATTTTCTCGTAAAATCCCCCCGACTTATCTTGCATATGTTTTGCTCCTTCTCGTCTTGATTTTGGTATATAAGGTAACTTGGGGACGGGGCTCGGAATATCCATGGAATGGAAACATTTTCTATCTGTAGGTATAACAGAATTCAGATGAAATCATTAAGTTGGCCATCCCTGATTTTTTCAGGTGACAAATGGTCAACGTATTCGTTTGTGGTATGCTTACGTTAACTTATCTTTTATAATGGCTTGCTCGCAGAAGCATCGACACTAAGACGCCCAGATTATTATTAATCCTTTTTTACTTAAAATGTAACTGCACACAACATGGTATTGGCAAAAGCGGGCGACCAGCACCAAGTAATTCGAACACCAAATTGTTGCCCGCCTTCGCCAATACTTCCACGTTGTACGCCATCGAATGAGAGTCTTCATAATCATAGTCTGTATGGCCACGTTGCCTTGCTGCACGAATGCAGATATTCAACCGAAAAATCAAGCTATAGTGCCAGATACGATTGTTTTTGATACGTTACCAATCAATTACAGCCAAAAAATCAATTACAGCCAAAAAGCCGTAAAGACCTTCGTATCTAAGGAAGAGTCTATAATAGTCTCATATGCTGCTATAAGTTGTACATGTGCTCAATGGATCATTGACAGTGAAAAGGGAAAAAAAGGCGACCTTACAATGGTCGAACATATATTTCTGCAACCTGCAAAAATTACCTTACCAGATGCTGATACATTATGGGATGGATTAACATTGCCATTTCGTCTCAGATTGACTGGCGGGTTTTATAGAGAAATTGGTTACCCTCCTGGATATAATCCAATTAAAGGAAACCCCAAGCCTGCACGTGTATTTCAATACACAAAATTATCGATTATTAAAGACAAATAAGGCGTACAACATAGGCTTGCCAAAAGCCTAAGGACTTAAATTAAATAATTACCTTAGGTCACCGGCCTTCGGCAAGCCGTGGGCCGTTGTACGCAACATATGAGACACTCCAATAAATACCTAATAGTTATTTTTACAATCTTATCATGCAATTCGGAGAGTAAGCAAATGCATCTCCATCCGGTTGCCCTAGACACCGCAAGTTATTTAAAACAACACTATGCACCAGTTGTACAATCCGTACCAATTATTTCGAAAAAGCTTGGATTATCAGATTTGCAACCAAGTGTTGACAGTTTTGAGATTCGGTTTTGGCTTCCCAATAGGAAGGGGGAAGAGCAAATCAAAGTGTTAGCTATTGGATATAGCAATAACAGTTGGTTTTCGAAACTTGTGTCTTTTAATTTGAAATATCCTGAATCATATGAAGACGAGACCGAGAGGTTTGCCAAAATTGAACCACGCAACGTTATTCATGAGCCTGTAATGCCGGGAATCAGTATTGAGGCGCTGATTGATAGCATTAATCATTTAAATCTTCAAAACGCACCCTCAAACCTTGTGATAAATAAAGAACAGAATCTTGCTGGTGCCCCAACAAGATATATGATAGAAATTGCAGACAGAAACAATTATAGAGTTATCCATTGCTATCAAGCAGAAAGAGAAAACGGTGCAATTGAATTTGAGAAAAAAATAGCCACACTTTTAAACTTTTTAAGGAGATACTATCAAATAGAATTTTCGTAACGGCGCCCTGCTGCGTACAACATGGTATTGGCAAAAGCGGGCAGCGAATACCAAGTAATTAAAAAACCAAGTGTTGCCCGCCTTCGCCAATACTTCCACGTTGTAGGCAATTTACATCACCTCGTTTATGACTGAAAATAAAGACATTAGTATTGGCGACGGTCAATGGATTAAATGGAGAGAAATTGACGGGGCCAACTCAAATCGATATAATGTTGACACATTACTGGATGGAACTGCCATGCTATGGAAAAATTTAGAAACTGAATGTGTCGCTGAATGCTGCGGTATAGAAGCTTTTGCCCTATGGCCTGCTGATATCAAAAAAGCTGCACAGAACCTTGATAGCGCTGTCTTAAAAGATTGTTTCATCCAGCTGATCAGCAAAGTGGAGCAAAATGAGAATACAATAGTTGTTTCCCGAAAACTGAACAATCTCTTTGACAAGCAAGTTTTTATCCAAATGATAAAACACATAATTGGGTGCCTTTAGTTGGTCAAGCGAAATAAAGATTCTAAACCGAAATCTGCCGTTGTGACGAACTTTTAAGACGTTGGATCTTTCAACAGGAATAGCTGAGGGGCGAACATCTTCGAGGCACAATGGAGGTTCGAAGCACGACCAACTTTAGTGACGCATTCACAATCGCACCAACAGCCTACAACATGGTATTGGCAAAAGCGGGCAGCGAAAGTCGTGTCGAACAGAATACCGAGTGTTGCCCGCATTCGCCAATACTTCCACGTTGTGTGCCATTCTAAACCTTAGACCCAAATGCAAAAGAAATACATCGGAAAATATTTCACCTTTAAATTCAAAGGTCGAAGAGATGATTTTTCGGGAGTGGTGCTGACGTATAATGGTAGTTATACCTTGATCAGAAATTTTACTGATTACGTTCCAGATGGATTTAGAATTTTTAAGAACTACAATGTTGATTTCTATTCAAGTGATCACACTAAAACAGCCACAAAAATTCTCAAGGTTAAAAAATATTCAATAGTGAAGGAACATCTTGCTCCAATAGACTCATTGGAAAGTATTTTCACTTATATAAACAGACGTTATAAGCTTCTTTCGCTTGATGCCTCCAATGGGAAGGGATTTGATGTCGTACGTTATCTTGGTCGCCACGAAAAGAGGTTCAGATTTTCCGAATTGACAACATCAGCAAAGTGGAGATACACGCTAGACCTGCCTGAAAAAGAATGTAGGTACATCAGCTTTGACACTAATTATTTAAAATCATTGAAACTTATCACGAAATTCTAAACCAGTCGTCGCGGTGAAACGGCACACAACATGGTATCCTATGTATAAGACGTATCGTGTGAGTTAAAATATTTCTTTGAAAGCAAAGGATAGGTGGAAGGGAAATTTCAACTACCCTTCGCCCTCAGAGACGTGTTTTTTTCCTTAATATAAATTTAAGTTATTTCTATATTTTATAGATGTTCATTATCCATTACCAGCATCCTATGAGTAGCCGCCACTGTTCTGGCGCTACAAGTCCTTGTGATTAAATGTCTAATGATATGCTGCCTTGCAGCAAAAAGCAACCGGCTACAGTCTTGGCAAAGTCAATTGCCGGGGGTTTGACTATTTCCCCGATGACAACTCATGTTTTGTAGTCCGGTTGAATACATTAATGACCAGGTATAGATAATAATGAACGATCAATCTTTTAATGCTTTACTTGTACAATACCTGTTTGATAGGGTAGTTGCCTTAGCCAGACGGATTGAATTCTTGCCAGTAATTTCCTG
>NZ_JBTLQG010000074.1:0-3972 GCF_054461535.1 Flavitalea antarctica | reverse complement strand
GAATATAGCCGATGTTTTTGTTGAACAGAAACGATATGATTCAGCGCTTATATATGCAAGCAAAGCGCTGAGGTTATCGACACAGCTTGAATCAAAAAGTAAAGAGGCCGATAGTTATGCCTTGCTGGCAAAATTATCAGAAGCGAGGGGCGACTATAAGCAGGCGCATGAATACCTCAGAAAGTGGTATAGTCTTGACACGGCCATCGTAAACAGCGACACCTATCGCACCATTGCAGAGCTACAGGAGAAATTTAATGCGAGGGATCGCGAGGTTCAGAACAAGTTGTTACAACTCGAGATAGATAAACAACGTATCTGGTCGCGCGGCCTTACGGTGCTTGTCCTGGCCTTTGCTTTAACCGGTGTGCTGGCATTTGTTGCTTTCATCACGAAACGAAATGCAAACAAAAGGCTCAGTACAACCAACGAAATGATCACCAGGCAAAATCAGAAACTTGCTGAGCTCAATTACGAAAAAAATTCCCTGATCGGCATAGTATCCCATGATCTTAGTACACCATTTGCCACTATACAGTTGTGGGGCCAGGTTTTACAAAGCGCAAACGGGAAGCTGGATGGCGAACAACAGAAAGCGGTAACCAGGATCATACAAGCGAGCAAATATGGTGATAACCTGATCAACCGGATCCTTGACATTGAGAAAACCGACATAATTAACCACCGTGTGCAGCTGAAAATGTTCGATATGGTTGCGATGTCCAAAGAGGTGATAGAAAATTTTATTCCCCAGGCAACGAATAAGGAGATTGAACTTCATTTCGATTATTCATCGAAAGAAATCTTTTTGTTGAGTGATGAACAACTGGTTCAACGGATCTGCAGCAACCTGGTATCCAATGCAATCAAATACACTCCGCGTCAAAAACATGTGTGGTTCAACGTTAGGGAAGAGGGCGATTGTGTTGTGATCTCAGTCAGTGACGAAGGGGTGGGTATCGATGAAGGTGATTTACCTCACCTGTTTTCGAAATACAGCAAGATCTCATCCCAGCCTACTGATGGTGAGCATAGCACTGGTCTTGGGCTGTCGATAGTAAAAAGGATCGTTGAAGAACTTAACGGGCAGATATCCTGTGAGAGTGAGCCTGGAAAGGGTTCTGTTTTTACCGTGATGCTGAAGAAGTAAGCAAATAAAGTGAAGAGTTATGAGTGAAGAGTGATGAGTAAGTTATGGGTTTTTTAGTAGGGAGTGAGATGATTGATGGACAGTTGATGATGGACAGTTGATGAGGGACAGTTGAGAATGAAAAGTTGAAGAGAGAGGTTGAGAATGGACAGCCTGACAATTAAGAAAAGATAGGTGGGGGATAAGTTTTTGGCGGTTGATGGTTATTTCGTGCGGCGTTTTGGTTGGTTGATTTTGTGAATATTTCTTTTGGGGACAATAGGGAGAAGAAAGTTTCGTTTATGGAAGCAATACTAACCCAATTGTATACAGGTAAAGCCGGAATGTATCGCACGTCTGGCTTTATTTTTTAGGAATACCTCCGCCGTTGTGCTTCATTGCTGTTTCCGTTCCTTAATTATTACTTTACTTTTTCGGCGTATTTTTGAACAAACCTGTTCATGGAACTATCTATTACAACACCGGCATTATTGTTCCCGGCCATTTCGCTCATGATGCTTGCGTACACGAACCGGTTCCTTGCATTGGCGAGTCTGATAAGGAATTTACATGCCCAGTACAAAAAAGAACCTGCGGAGAAACACCTTGTACAGCAGATAAGAAATCTGCGCGCACGGATTCGTTTGATCCGGTCAATGCAGGGATTCGGTGTACTGAGCTTCCTTTTTTGTATCATCTGCATGTTCAGTATTTTCAACAGGTGGGATGCCGCCAGCTACCTGATCTTTGCTGCCAGTCTGCTCAGTTTCATGATTTCACTGGCGCTTTCACTCACGGAGATAGTTCTGAGTATGCGCGCACTGGAAGTGGAATTGGGTGATATGGAGGAACTCACCAGAACCAATCTCTTCAAAGATATTATCAACAGAAACCCTTGATATCAGCGGTAAATTTATATCACAGATGTTAGTTTTTGCGCTCGCATAGTAGCGATGTTTGTGGCGAGTGATTACTTATCTTCTTTTGAGGGCGAATTGTAGGAATCAGTTTCATAATCAAATTTGACTGCTTCGGTGCGTTCATAGTCAGGATCGTATTTTACAAAAAAGTAAAGGTAGATCACGCGGCTGATTCGCATCAGCCACGGTTGTAGTAAAATCAGCATGAGAATATTCAGACTCATCCACCAGAACACCCGGTTGTCTGAAGTCGACATACCTATGAGCACATACCAGGCTACAAAACTGGTCACACAGAATGCAACGGATAACGCATAACTCACATAGCCGGTTCCATACCAGAAACCTACTTCCATTTCATATTTCTGGCCGCAAACCGGGCATCTGTCGTACATCGAGAAAACCTTCCTGAGATTCCATGGATTATTGTTAGTGAACATCGGGCCTTTTCGGCAACGGGGACACTTCATCGTTAGCAAACTCCACAGGTAGGCAGGGTTGTGTTCAGGCATCAAAGTTCGTCTTGATCTGCAAATTTATGCTTTTAAGCGGCAAGTGCTGATCAAAAATGGCCCGGGAAGATATTGGATCAGGATAAACGTCTTTTCCGCGGGTGCCACAGCCTGTAAAGCTTTATGTATTTCAGAAAGGTGTGGTGTGCTGAGATTCGGGCAATAATAAAACCTTCTGCGCCGTCCAGAAGGCCCAGCCTCAGGATATAGCCCTGGATGAAGGTCCATAAGGGATTTACGATAAAGTTGAACCAATAGGCACGTTTACCCCTCTTATACATAGATTCTGCTGCAATGGTGCTGAATTTGTTGCCATGGGCTACGTGTTCTTCAATCGAGTCGTATGAGAAATGCAAAATGTCGCCGGGCAAATGAGTTACGGGGACAGGAGAAGAAAGAACAATTTTATCGTGGGGGTTCATACCGCCCCAGGAGGCGATCCTTTTGTCGAAAAGGCGTAGCTTCTTGTCAGGATACCATTGTCCATGACGAATAAACCGACCGCCATAACGCGTGCAGCGATTCATTGAATAGGCTTTACCTGTGGGTGATGCTTTTTCTTTAGCGACGGCTTCGAGTAAGGAGCCGTCAAGCATTTCATCTGCATCCAGGCTCAGCACAAAATCATGACTGGCATATTTGAGAGCCAGGTTTTTCTGCTCAATGTATCCGCGAAATTTAGATTCATGAATAATAGCTCCTTTAGACCGGGCTATCTCAACGGTTTTATCAGTAGAATAGCAGTCCAATACAATGATCTCGTCAGCAACGGGTTTTACTGATTCGATACAATTGCTGATATGTGCTTCCTCATTATAGGTAATAATGACTACTGATAAATGTTGCATTGACACAATTCCGTAGATTTTAATGCTTCAAACCTTGTTAATTTAGTTTAGCATGTTCCGGTACGGGACTGACTTCCGTTTTTCGTTCACCGATCTGCTGGCGCCACATTGCATAATACAGCCCTGTTTCAGCCAGCAGTTGTTCATGGGTACCCGTTTCAATAATCAGGCCTTTTTCAAGAACATAAATCCTGTCCGCATGCATAATTGTAGATAGCCTGTGAGCGATTAAAATGGTTATCTGGTTCTTTAACGAAGAAACTTTCCGAATAGTACTTGTAATCTCTTCTTCTGTCAGAGAATCAAGGGAGGAAGTGGCTTCATCGAAAATAAGGACCTTCGGTTTCCTTAATAGAGCACGTGCAATGGAAATACGTTGCTTTTCCCCCCCTGATAATTTCAATCCTCCCTCTCCGATCATGGTTTCCAATCCCTTGTCTGCACGTGCCAAAAGATTAAAACATGAAGCTTTATTAAGCGCATCCAATATGTCCTCTTCTGTTGCTGAGGGGTTTACAAATAGTAAATTCTCTCTAATTGTTCCTGAAAACAACTGTGTATCC
>NZ_JBTLQG010000073.1:0-4053 GCF_054461535.1 Flavitalea antarctica | reverse complement strand
CCCTTCCACCTATCCTTTGCTTTCAAAGAAATATTTTAACTCACACGATACGTCTTATACATAGGATACCATGTTGTACGCCGCTATTGCCAGCTTACAAGCATTGTGTCAAATTGATTCCAATATATTGTATCGTTGTTAATGCGACCTGCTTTCGGAAACCGGATATCACGGTTTGTGAAGTTGCTGCTCAATATTAGCAAGGCATCGCCCCTTTTTTCATACTGGCCATAATAAATCGTCTGCTGACTTCTATCAAACTCAGTTAGTCGGAACCTATTATTCTCTTTGAACTCAATGGTGAAAACATTGTTTGCCCCTGGTAAAGTCGACACCTCAAAAATAGTTTTTGACCCATCTATGCTATGATGCTGAAATATAATAACACTAACGACTGCACAAAAAACTAACCCCACAGCTGTAACTCCATATTGATATACATTATTATCGGTTTGATAATATAAGGAATCGAGCAGGAAGGCAGCCAGGGTAAATAGAAGCAGTAGACCGAAGAATAAATATTGAATTTGATTAAAAATCCCCAAGAAATAGCCACCTAATGCGATCTTGATGGCAATAAATCCGGAGAACAATATTGCGATCCCAAAAAATATACGAAAGACAAGTTTCATACAGTGGCGTACAACGTAGAGGTATTGGCGAAGGCGGGCATAGCTTGCTGTTTTGTTCACAAGACACTGGCCGCCCGCTTTAGCCAATACCATGTTGGCTGCCGTTTGTTGCTATGGTAGCTGCCGTAAGTCGACTCGTCAATCTTTTTTTTCTTTCGGTTTTGTTCGAATAACAACGCCAAATATTTTGTCTGAAATATTATAATCGTTGTTTAATTTTTGTTTGTCAATTATTTTTAGGTCAATGAAATTTTTATCGTTGATTCCTGAAAGATCGCCTTCAAAGTTTGTTTTCAAAACCGTGTCATTTAGAATATAGATAACTGAACTATCGCTTTGTGGTGTCGGAAAGCTTTTTGAATAATCTGCTGATTTCGTTTTGAAATAGTTCCAATACCTATTTCTTGAAAATTTTTTAGTCTCAACATATACTGCACCGAATTTACCTTGTTCCCCCACAAGTTTAATTGCATTTATGTCCTTGTAAACTGTGACGACAGCAATGTCGGTCGGCTGGTACTCTTGCATTTCTAATCTTGTAACATTAGCGCTGTCAATAAAGAAAACTGGATCATTAAATAATTGTTTATAGCGTTCCTTTTTCTCAAATATTCGATAACAAGAAATCAGAAGGTCAACAGCTTCTATTGGTTTGTCATAATAAAATGCTTCATCGATGGGAAACTGTGGATGTTTGGTCGTGTCAATTTTGACGTAGAAAAATAATGTGTCATTTGCAAATTTCCAATAGTCAGAACAGCCTCGAGAACCCCATGTGTCTTTCAGTTTGGGATAAATATTGAAAACATCTTTCAGCCTTAAATTTCTCAAGTCTATTGGTGTACCGTCAGGCAAATTTCCTCTAAAGTTTTTCGTTAATCGAATTTTACTGACTTCATCCGAGGTTCCAGTTTTTTGAAATATCATTCCTGGAAAATTGTCAGAGTAATATCCTTTTCCATTTTCAAAACGACTGTCTTGTGAAATACATTTTTCTCCTAAATCCATTTCTTCAACTTCAATAGGTTTGAAGTCGTTACTCAGTTTTTTCAAGTCAAGCAACGTTGTTTGGCATAAGCAAATTCCGGAAATAGTAATTTTCTTCGCAAGTGAAGTGTCTAAAAATGTAGTTTGATTATTCGCCTGAGATTGTCCTTTTAAACAGCAAAGGGAAAGAAGAAAACTTAAAGCTATTTTGAATTTCATGGGTTCAATGTTATGGCAGCCAACGTGGAAGTATTGGCGAAAGGCGGGCAACACATGGTGCTGTGTTCGACATGGTCTCTGCCGCCCGCTTTTGCCAATACCATGTTGTGCGTTCGTGCTTGGTTCCACACCTTAAGTCGTTTACATTCCATTTTGTTGGTTCACTACTTTTTGCCTATCTGACATTATCAATTCGTCCATCGTCACAGGATCAAAATCGTCAGCCATAACAAAGAACTTAGTAGTCACGGTATTCTCTTCGCCATATACTTTGTCAATAGAAAACGTTTGTCCAGGTACACATTTGTCGATTTTATCAGCAAGCATATCTTTTAATTTTTTCAAATCCGCAATTGTCCCGCCGATAGCATTTCGATTAATTACACTTTGATCCTCCAGCGTAATAATTTTCAAATACATATATGGGCCATAGTGTTCATGTTCTGAAAAATGACTGTTATTTTCGTTATTTACATAGTCGTCAATCAGCTTTACAAAATTCAAAAGTCCCTGTTTATGTCCGAAAAACCTCCACTGGTTTACAGAAGCACGCTCATCAAAGTCATAATAAAAACCTAGCTGCCTCCATTCATCCACAATCATTTGGACAATATCAACTTTCCTGTCTGTCATATAAATTACATCGGTTTGTTTTGCTTCAGCATAACGCACAACGTGGAAGTATTGGCGAAGGCGGGCATAGCTTGATGTTGTGTTCAACACGATACTGGCGGCCCGCTTTTGCCAATACCATGTTGTACGAAGTCAAATTTGCCGCGTCATAGGAAACCACGACCTTTTTTCTCCTTTCATTGGCACCCGGTGATAACGAAGAAATTGTTTGATTACTTTCACTGATCTCAAATTATATTCCGTTACCTCTAGGGTCTTTCCAGATCTTAATTTCATAAGCAGGCCATCAAAACTAGCCAGTTTTGTGTAATGTTTTGTAAAATAGTAGCTCTCCACGTCTGAGCCATCTACATCAATCGATTTGTACAAATAGTAAAAGCGACACAATTTATTGTCAGGAGAAACCGTCACCCACAGAACCCCAAGAAGTGTCCAAATTAAATAAAGCGGAAACATAAAAAACAGTGCAAGTCCCAGCCAAGCTAACATATCGCTTTGACCAGAATGTGAGGCACGCAACGACTCTATGGGCCAAGAACACATATAAATAAAGACTGCTAGCAAAGGAACTCGCAGGAATAGCATCCATATGTTTGGCATGATAAGTTTCATAGATTTCGTACAACGGAAAAGTATTGGCGAAGGCGGGCAATGCTTGGTGTTTTAATTACCAGGGTATCGACGCCCGCTTTTGCCAATACGATGTTGTGCGTAGCCTTTTTTTAGGGGTGAAGTAGCATTTCTTTTTGTATAAACGCTATTCGCGTTTTTAGAAGCGCTGCATTTTCTTTCGTAGCTGGTTCATCGATTGGGTAACAGTCTGTCAAAGGCAACGACGACATCACATTGTCTGCCCACTCATTCATAAGCCTGCAGTAAGAATCTAGGGCCTCAATTCCTGTTTTATCTGATGAGTCGATGTAAACAGATGGTATATCACCTACTATTACCCAAATAAACTGATCAACATCAGACGCACTCGGTTCGATTTCGAATAAGAAGACGGCTACTTTATCATAAAATCCCGAGTCAAACCAGCAATTAATAACTTTTTTACACCAGGGAAAACTGGTGATGTACGCCTCAGCCTCCTCAGAGAGTTTAATGCGAGCTCGTAACTCGGCGATTTCGAGAAGGTTATCCGTGTCTATTTCTGCCATGTAATGATTGCTTTTGGTTACGCACAACGTGGAAGTATTGGCGAAGGCGGGCATAGTTTGATAGTTTGTTCCACATGTAAATGGCAGCCCGCTTTTGCCAATACCATGTTAGCGGTAGGCGGTTGCATTTAGGAAATTTCCATTAACCTTTGCAAGTTGCCTTCTTCGATTTTAAGTTTCACTTTTTCAATAAGTGCCTGAAGTGTTTCTCTTCTGTTATTTACAGACAAAAGCAGAAATATTTTCAAATCAAATCGGTCGAGATTTTGCTGATATCGCAGATTCTTATCCAGAGTGACAAAGATGTCAAATTCATTAAGAACAATTAATCCCAAAAGCTCGCCGTTTTTTTTCCAAGCCAACCCATATCGCGAACTGTCTTAACTTCTAAATCCTTTCCAAAGTCCGCCTGCAATTTTTTG
>NZ_JBTLQG010000072.1:0-5800 GCF_054461535.1 Flavitalea antarctica | reverse complement strand
CTATATCATTTACCAGGCCGTTGCAGGACCAGGTATTTCCCGCTACCGAAATGGAAAGTATGCTGCGCCAGATGACAGTGATGACCTGCAACCTATTGAAGGAGCCGCTTTCACGGCAGGTTTCCGGCACTACTGGAGCCCGGTGTGGTCATCCTTGCTTGTTGCAAATTATGGGAAGGAACGCACAAATGCAGCACAACCCGGCTCTGATGTTAAAAGTGTTTTCTATGGGGCTGCAAATGTTATCTGGCAATTTCACAAATCAGCCTTCGCAGGTGTCGAATATTTATATGGCGGAAGGGAGGATGTCAGTGGGGCAGAGGGGAAGGCCCACCGAATTCAATTCAGTATCCAGGTCGATATTAATAAACATTAGAACAACTTCAAACAAACACCATGGCAAAATCAACACAAAAAAAAACCGACAAACCAAACATCCTGGTTATGTGGGGCGATGACATCGGGCAATCAAACCTAAGCTGCTACACGCGCGGGTTAATGGGTTATCATACCCCGAATATTGACCGTATTGCGACCGAAGGAATGATATTCACCGATGCTTATGCGGAACAAAGTTGTACAGCAGGTAGATCGTCATTCATTACCGGGCAATGCGGGCTGCGTACGGGTCTCACTAAGGTGGGCTTACCTGGTGCCGAACTAGGTCTTAAGGCTGAAGATATAACTATCGCTGAAGCCTTGAAACCACTCGGATATCGCACGGGGCAATTTGGCAAAAACCATCTTGGTGATCGTGATGAACACTTACCGACTGTGCATGGTTTTGACGAATTCTTCGGCAACCTTTATCACCTTAACGCAGAAGAAGAACCGGAAGATGCGGACTATCCAAAGCCGGAAGATTATCCTGAGTTCAGGAAAAAGTACGGCCCCCGCGGCGTGCTGCATTGTTGGGCAGACGGTAAAGGTGGACAGAAGATTGAAAATACCGGTCCGCTTACAAAAAAGCGCATGGAGACAATCGATGAGGATTTTCTCGCAGCGGCAAAAACGTTTATCAAGGCCGCCCATGATGCCGGAGAACCTTTCTTTGTCTGGTTCAACACCACCCATATGCATGCCTGGACCCATGTTAAACCCGAAAGTCGTGGCCAGTCCGGACGCTGGCAATCAGAGTATCATGATGTCATGATCGACCACGACAAACACATCGGGGAAATGCTCGATTTCCTGGATGAACTCGGTATCGCAGACAACACCTTTGTTCAGTACAGCACCGATAATGGCCCTCACATGAACACCTGGCCCGACGCCGGAATGACACCGTTCCATAGTGAAAAGAACACCAGTTGGGAAGGAGCTTATCGCGTTCCCTGCATGGTGCGTTTTCCTGGTCAGATCAAAGCAGGTTCCGTTTCAAACGAGATCATAAGTCACCAGGACTGGTTTCCAACCCTGCTGGCTGTGGCAGGAGATACCGATATTGCGGAAAAGCTAAAGAAGGGATACCAGATCGGTAACAGGACCTTTAAGGTGCACCTGGATGGTTACAATCTACTTCCTCATCTCACGGGCAAGGATCCTAAAAGTCCGCGCAAAGGCTTTATTTACTTCACCGATGATGGTGATGTAGCTGCACTTCGCTACGACAACTGGAAACTGATGTTCATGGAGCAGGTAACCCAGGGTAGCTTGAAGATCTGGTTGCAGCCCTTCGTCACACTCCGGGGGCCATATATCTTTAACCTTCGTATCGACCCGTATGAGCGCGCTATTGTAACTTCCAATACTTATTATGATTGGATGTTCCGGCATATCTACCTTCTTGTTCCGGCCCAGGCTTTTATTAGTCAGTTCCTGCAGACTCTTATCGAATTTCCACCACGCCAAAAGGCGGCAAGTTTCAGCCTCGACCAGGTAATCGAGAAGCTGACGGAAGCATCAAGCAGTGGGGGCCACTAAGTTTCGAATGATTAAATTAAGCAGCCGGGGGGATAGTACCTCCGGCTATTATATGCAGCTAACCAATGAAGATACATTAGCACCCTCCACCTTTTAGTATAGCATATATCACGTTGCCCGAAATGACTAAATTAAAGACCTTATCATTTACAGAAGGAAAAAGCAGTTTCCATGTTTTTCCTTTGTCTGATGATCTGAATATTCCCGCTGGATGTCCACAAAAAAAGTATTCACCAAATTCAACAATGGACGAAATACGAAGGTCAGCCGGAAGACCGGCATCAACTGGCTGCCAGGTTTTGCCTTCATCGAATGATGCCCGCACGGTTCTGGCCATTAAATGAGTATTGGCTACAACGGCAGCGAATCCACCTTTGATGGGAGCTACATCGATACCAACACCGCCCTCATTCAGCACACATGTCCAGTGTTCACCATCGTCAGTCGACCTTATTATACCGTTCTGACTTGTTGCCATGAGTACCCCGTTTGACTTAACCAATTTTATTACCCAGCCATCGCTAACAACTTGTTTCAGGGTCTTTCCATTGTCTGTTGTTTTATAAAGGCCCTTTTCACAGGCGATGAAAAGCGTGCCTTCTTCCGTTTCAAATACACTGCGCATCTCTTTTACCTGGAAATTTGTGTTCAAAGGGGACCATACATTCGATCCGTATATTTTTTGTAAGGTCTGGCCTTCCCAGTTGTATGTAAATAGTCCGTTCTTTCCCGCGGCAATGTTGCCTCGATCATCAGGGAAAATCTCTTTTTTCCATGCAGGCATTGTGTGATTTGGGTTACCCTGGTATAATTCATTTCCGGATTGGACATACAGTGCACTATCATTTGCGATGAATCCGTTTCCTGGAAAGCCCTCCTCCTGCAAAACCAGGGGCAGACCCTTGCTGATGTCCTGCCAGGTTTGGCCGCCATCTGTAGATTTAAAAAGGATGTTAGTAGCTACGGGTTCATTTGTTTTTTGTTTTTGCGGACTACCCGGATGAGGGATGGAATGTAGAATTTCCGGTTCTGTATCAAATGCAAATGAAAACAGAGCAAGGAACAAAAAAGCTGGATCATAGATTTTCATGGCGAGTGATGGTTTTGTGAACAATGAATAAATTGAAGTGAGCTAAGTGTCGGGTATTATCGAACAATTTCATTGATGAAAATTGTTATAACTTAACATATCAAACCTAAGCACCTGCGTTGTAACTCCGGGTAATCAATTGTAAAAAGAAATGTAAATGCGTGTAAATTCTGCTCTTGTAATCATGTCGCTTATTATTTGTTTTATTGGCTCGTCTTTCACAGAACATGCTGACCGTGACTTGAGGGCGAAACAAATGAACCTCATTATTCGTCAGATAGGTCATCGGTTGTTATGGCAGGGAGGTGACTCTACATCGCGCGTGCTACCCGTCACCGAGATTAAGGAGGGCACCTTTCGGCTCAGGTTCGAAAATAAATTGGTTTTTAATCACGACTCACTCATGGAGTTGATAATAGGTGCACTTCCCCGAACACAATTCCCCGCAGGTTACACCGTTACGGTACATGACTGCACAAGCGGAGGTATCGTCTATGGATTCCAGGTCAACAATGATTCGCCGGATCTTGTTGCCTGCAAGGGCAGGGTTCAGCCGGAGGGTTGTTATACCATAGAATTTGCGTTTCCACGTTTTTATGAAACTGTCAAAACAAAAAAGAATGATTCCGGGCATTTGACTGGTAAGCTTATGGAAGACGCCGCGTCGGTCAATCCAACACTTGCCGGTTCAAAAACGGCAACCCGTGATAAAAACACGGAGAAAAGCTCTGGAGAATCGAATTCTGTTAGCGTAGATTCCGTGACATTGGACCGGGAACCTGAGCAGCAAACGAAAAGTTCCAATGTGCTCCCGGTCACAATGCTTTACGGCGGCCTGTTCATGCTCGTGTTGCTGGCTATTTCCCTGGTCATTGGCACTTTCCGAAAAAGTGTTACAGCCGTGACTGGTTCCAGCCAACCTGAGCAGGTTATAAACGACCAGGTGATAATTAACGAGTCCATGCCGGAACTACCTATGCTCGGAAAATTTTTATTTAATGTGAAGGATCAACGCTTGCTTTCAGGAAACGAAGTGGTTAATCTTACCGACAAAGAATGCAAGGTGCTTGACCTGCTTCACAAAAATTTCGGGGAACTGATCCCCCGCGATACGCTGATGCAGGAAGTCTGGATCAACGAAGGGGTGATTACAGGTCGCAGCCTCGACATGTTTATATCAAAGCTTCGCAAGAAATTAAGTCCGGATCCTGACCTGAGAATAACAAACGTTCATGGGAAGGGTTATAAGCTGGAAAAAGCCATCGCATAAGTCGCGACTTAGTCTTGTATGTTTGAGTGCTCTGTGGATTTTTCATTTTATAATTACAACGAATTCCGCAAAGTCAGGTAAAACCTGGCTTCAATGTGCTCCGCCGAATTATTCAGTATGAGTTCTGCTGTTTTCTCACCCATCATATGGAAGTCCGTTGAGATGGTAGTTATACCGTTCAATATTATCTTTTTTAACGGGGTTTCATTGTAAGAAATAACACCAACTTCTTCACCGATTTTTAACTTCGTTTCAAGTATCTTTTCAATCAGGGTTACCAGGTCGCCTTCCATAAGTACAATATAGACCTCTCCCTTTTTTATCGGCTCGTCTTGTATATTGTGAACCACGTTACCGCGAAATGCATACTCCTGGCAAAACTTTCTGAAGCCGGTTAGGATCTCAGATGGGTGATAAGTGTATTCAGGAAAAATGATTTTGATAGCATTGTATTTTGTAAGCTGGGGCAGGGCCTGCTCGAGCGCAATATAGATATCCTGTTCAAAGTTTTCGTATACGGCACCGTATTCACCGCTTATGCCGGGAAGCTTTTTATCCAACAGGATCAGCTTTTCTTTTGGGATGGTATTTATGACCTCATGGGCGTTGCCTGTGTCTTCAAGAAAATGTGGAATGATCACGTAATAATGATAATCTTCCCTGCAGTTCTGAATCAGTTTCTTAAACAGGGAAAAATTATTGTTGTATACGTAAAAGTCGATTACAGCTGCTTCTCCAAGGGTACTGACAAACGCATCATAGATGATCTTCTTGTGTGCACTTAGCTTATTGAATAAAAGAAAGATTTTTATCTTTCGCTCAACGTCAGCTGTTTTGATAAAATATCCTTTACCGGGAACAGAACCGATAATGCCGAGTTTTTTCAGATAATTATAGCCTTTCTCAACTGTGTCACGCGAGATCTCGAAAGTTGAGCTTAATTCATTTATAGAGGGCAACACATCATCGACCTGCAGTTTCCTGTTTTCAATGGCTCCCAATAAGGAATTAGCCAGTTGCTGGTATTTTGGAGTAACAGAAAACTCATCAAAATTAATGATCTTATTAAATGGCGAGCTCTTTAAATTCATTGTCTACAAACATACATTATTCATTATCCTTACCAAATCTTCCTTATTAAAATCCGGTCAAACATCCGACATGATGGAGCAGGATGGTTACCAGTTTAAGATGGGTATTTTTAGGATAACAACTAAATGCTTTACCAGTTACACTGCCTAACTACCACATTTTATCAGTGAAGTGAAGACAAAAGGAGGCATACCGGTGCTGGTAACATCCCTTCAGAGACGGAGCTTCGACAGTTCAGGAAGGATTATCGGAATCCCGGGTGTTTATCCCGGGGCAAACCGGCGGGTTGCCAAAGAAGAGAATGTTGCATTGATTGATCTGGACACAATGAGCAAATCAATGTACGAAGCCTGGGGGCCGGAGGAGTCAAATCAAAGCCTTTGTTCACTTCCCGGCCAACACTTATCCGGGACAGGATAAAGCCT
>NZ_JBTLQG010000071.1:0-6252 GCF_054461535.1 Flavitalea antarctica | reverse complement strand
GGAGAGTAGGTAGCTGCCATATTTATTTAAGCCTCACGACTAATCATCGTGAGGCTTTTTTTTTGCCCATAACCCAACGACAACTCATCCTTCGCCCCTTCTCCATCTCTTCACGAATTCATACCACACAATTAGTAACTCCTGAATCGCCTCGAAAATGCACCCAGACATTCGGTTATCTACTGCACACCAGGTATTTGTAAAATTCTCTATCTGACACATGTCCATCATTCCTGATAAAATCCTTTTCGCCAAAAAAAACTGAATAGTTTGTACCGGTCGGAAAAACAAATGGTTCGCCGGCAGCATCATATAGTAATGGAGCCCAGTCGCAGGCGGGACCTTTATATCCCATGAAAAAAATGTATTGCCCCCGCCACTTGTACAGATCAATATATGGATCACAGATACAATCGGGGTTAGCCGAGGTAAGTACCTTCAGTTTTTGAGGTAAGCCCGGCGTAGGCGTATGTTTTGTACAGGAGCCCACCAGCAAAACCAGGCAAATCAAAGAGATCAGTCGTGTCATGGGGAATATTATCTTTTCAACTGATTGTTATTCACAGCAATCGTTGCTTCGAACCCACCACTCACTACAACTTGCACGGAAACGGACGTTGATAATTATCAGTAACGACGCTGCCATTTATCATTGTAAAACACAGATTCCAAAACGATATTTAAGGACTCAATGGGCTAAGACTATACCCCTTTTGTAAGATCTGCCACCGCCGGCCGGATGAAAGCGTAACTACGTTTTATATGGAATCCTCTAAAAAAATATCATTTACAAGACTTCTTCTTGCCTCTGGTATTCTCTCATCTTTATGATATCTCGCCTTAAATATTTACGTCCCGGCTCAATACGATGGTTATAGTTTGTCATTCATTTCTGTAAGTGAGTTATCTGCAATAGGGTGCTCCAACCCGGAAGTTGTGGGTATCCCTGGTAATAGCCTATCCATTGCTCTTTGCGGCATTTGGATGGGGAATTCTTCAATCAGCCAAAACAAATCATTCACTTCGTATTGTTGGTTGGTTAATTATCGCATATTGTGTATTCAATATCTATTGGCCACCGATGCATCAGCGCGGGTCAGAACCGACCTTTACCGATAGCCTGCATATTGCCTGGTCAATAGCAAAGGTTCTTTCCATGATGATTATGATGGGATTGGGAGCCATGGCCCTGGGAAAAGCTTCCGTGCTTATACCATTGCGTCTATTTTTTTCCATATCCTGTTTGGAGGTTTAGCGTAATTGGAAGCGCCCAATATCCCGATAAACGGCCCCACACCCTGGATGGGAATCCGGGAACGCATTAACATTGGTATTTTCATGTTATGGGTTATTGTATTTGTCATTGTTCTTCTAAGTGGTGAAAATAGAAACTTTGTAGCCGAACAAAAATATGAGACCGTTTGAAAAATTTGTTTACCAGCAGTTCAGGTCACTAATCAGTCACCTGGAAAAATGGAATATTTCCAATGAACCCGAAACGCTTCATCGGATACGGGTAGATATTAAAAAGATAAAGGCAACCTTCCCGGTAATTGATGAAAACAAAAAGGACTTCAAATCAAACAAACGGTTCAGGCCTTTACGTCAAATATTCCGCAGCGCAGGAGCTATCCGCGACGCGGATGTTCTTATAGGTTTGCTGGAGCAGTATCAAATAGAGGCAAATTACGATGAGCTTATACCCGGTGACATAAAGGAATCAATTGCAGCTTTTAATTCAGCGCTGCCGGTATATATCGCGAACGTAAAACGTTTATGGAATAAATTGAAAAATGATTTAAAAAGAGTTGACAGGGGTGAACTGAAGAGATATGTACGCAGAAAGAAGAAAGAAATAGAGTTAAAGTTAAATCCGCAGCCTCAGATGTCTAGCCTGCATAAGACCCGCAAAGCAATTAAGGAAATAATTTATTTATCAGAAGCTGATGATATCCTTAAAGAGAAAGAGAAGAAATTTTATGATCAAATGCAGGACGTTTTAGGAGAGCTGCATGATAAAGAGGTACTTCTTGAACTGCTGAGGGTAAAAAATAACAAGACTATAGTCAGCCAATATAAGGCCATCGAATCAGCATGCGAGTCCGATAAGAAAGTAATTTTGGGTCTTGTGATGGGTAAGTATGGAGATCATTCCATTTTCCCGGGTTGACGCAACCATAGTTTGATTATTTCAACTGCTTCGTCGACTGCCTTATCACCGTTACTTTTCACAGTTACCTCCGGTGTAATTTTGTCCATATAGGATTTCCTGTTTCGATCGGCAATATAAGAGGTAGCCAAATTAAACATGGTACCGTCAGACAGGTAATAGGTAGTGTTTGCAGTAGTATATCCGGCTGACGGTTGCCCAAGAATTTTTACGTTTGGCAGCCCGATAAATGATACGGCAGTCATCTCGGCACTGCTGGCTGTCATTGAATCAATTAACAAGGCAATTTTGACGTCACGGGTCCGCACTTTATAATCATTGATTATCGCATTCGGGAACATGAGTTTTCCATTATAAGAGGGCCAGGGCTGTTCGCTTTTGGAAATAGGGTTGATAAAATATCCGACAGTGCCGTCTTCGATCAGGGCATTTAATCCGGCCAGCATCGGCCACATATTGCCACCGACATTGCTTCTCAGGTCAATAATCCAGGCTGTTATATTATTTCTGGTATCAATTTTCCTGATTTGTTCCCGGATCGTATTTGCGTATTTAATGTCTTTTGATTTCTGATCATTGAAACACAATGGAACGGTAATTAATGCTATTCCAGAGCCGATGTATTGAGCAGTGGGCGTGGGTGGTTTCTTTTCCCGTTTTGAAGAAGATTTTACAACTGCGGTCGATATAAAGAAAGAATGTTTATCACCGGCTTTACGGAGATTTTGAGTGAATACATTTAATACCAAACGAAGGTTGGTAGTGTCTGTTTTTGTAAACCTGAGCGAGCTGATTTCGTTGTAGATCTGTGTCCAGTTTAGAGAGTCTTTGTATAGCCCGTATTTGTGAATCAGTCCATCGATCTCCTCTATAAGCGACTGGATATTTGCGGTTGGACCAGGTTGATTTTTTCCCTCTATTTTTGTTCCGTCTTGTTTCTTTTCTTCCTGGGAGTGCACATGCTGAGTGGTTAACATGCTTCCAGATATGAACAGGCCAGTTAAGAACCACTTAGTTAGATAATGTAAGAGATGTTGCATTTGTGGTTTAGAAATAACGTAAAAATGACTTCTGATTATTGGTTAAGTCGTGATACAAAATAGGGTTACAGGCTTTCTACGATTAAAGCCGGGCTTAAAATTATACAACAAGAAGGGTTCCACCTATTCCATATTTTCTGTATGATATTGCCGGCTGATTTCCCATCTTCGCCCGCGGAATACTGGGAACCCGGTCTCTAAATTTATTTTTGAGTAGGAGCACTTATTTGCACGATTTAATTGCTGTTAAAACAGGCAATTATTAAATAGGAGTATGTTATGCTGGTATTGGCTGCCTTTGAAAACAACAGTGGTGTGCTTTACTTTCTTTTGGATTATTGATGTGTTGGAAAGGTGTGGAACTACAGGGTTCACGTCATCTGAGGTATCGGCCACTCCGCGAAATCTATTAAAAAAATTAAGTAGATTGAATTGTCATCCCATGATAACATCTGATTTGCTTTATTGATTCTTCAAGAAAATTCACAAAGAGATTAGAAACAAAACAATCAAAACTGCTGAAAATATATTTATGATAAAATGCGAAGCATATAGCCTTTTTGTAATGCTCATGTTATCATGCATTTTGACCATGAGTTGTAATCAAAATTCGAAAGCCATGAATAGTAATAAAAAAACAGAAGATTTGGATAAAACAAAAATAGATGCCGGCAAATATTTTACAGCAGTTAGAAATGGCGATGTTAATACAGTAAAAAATGGATTGAAAAACAATATTGATATTAATATTAAAGATGCCAATCATGAAACTGGTATCATTATCGCGACAGACAGAAATGACATTGCAATGGTGAAATTGTTTTTAGAACATGGTGCGAATGTAAATATCGCAAGCGATAAAATTGATAATACACCAATTATGATTGCAAGTGTGAAGGGGTATCAGGATATTGTTCAAATACTGATTGAAAAATCCAATCCGGATATGACGATTTTAAATGGTTATGGAGGAACTGCATTAATTCCTGCCTGTGAAAGAGGTCATGTAGAGGTTGTTAAATTATTGCTTGAAAAAACAAATGTAAATGTTAATCACATCAACAGGTTGGGATGGACGGCGTTGTTAGAAGCAATTGTTTTGTCAGATGGAGGCAAAGGTCAACAGGAAATAGTAAGATTGTTGCTTGCACATGGGGCAGACAAAAACATTGCAGACAAAAATGGTATCACACCCCTGGAACACGCCAGGAAAAAAGGATTTAAAGAATTGGTTGATATTCTATCTAACTAGTACAGTGTTTGATCGTTGCAGCACCGCCCTACAAAAATAAACGGGACGATCCCTCTTAAAATAGCCAGATTTGGGGGGGGTACCTATTCCATATTTTGTAAATGCGATCACTTTCGCCCACCCATTCCCGTTAAACCCGGTACTTGAAAAAAGCATTTTTGAGTAGAAACACTTATTCAATTAATTTAATTTCTGTTAACATTGACAATTATATAATTAAGAGTATTTTATACCCTGATTCGCTGCCTGTTGAAAAAAAACGATGGGACTGGCATGGCGAAGCTTTGCAAGTTCGCGTCGGCATTAGGGCAAATAGTGGTGATGATTAAACGCTTTTGCTCTTGTATTTTTCACGTGGATTATTCCCCCATTCATTTCATCTTGCCTTCCGGAACCAAAAAATTTTACCTCCCGCGGCATTATGGCAGTTACAGGATAATAGTCAGATCGGAAGACGCCAATGATGTTGGTAAACATGTTTCAAAACTCGCCGGGGCGAGGTGGGATCAGAGGTTGAATGCCTGGCATGTGGCTGATAATAAAACTTATCGCGCGTTATTTCACCTTAAGCATGAATATGTTACACCGGGCATGTTGAAAAGTGTCCATGAGGTGAATCGTCAGGCTTTGGAGGATTATTCTGAGTTTCTTGAGCTCAGGGCTTATAGTCATTATACGATCCGGACATATCTGAATGAGTTTGTCCAGTTGCTGAATGTTTTGAAATCTGTTCCTGTTGACAGCCTGGACACAAAGCGGTTAAAGTCATATTTTTTGTATTGTATCAATGATTTGAAGCTCTCAGAAAATACTATGCATAGCAGGATCAATGCTATCAAATGTTATTTCGAACAACTGCTTCATAAACCGGAGATCATGTTTGACATTCCCAGGCCTAAAAAGCCGCGGCTGTTGCCAAAGAAACTGGCTGTTGAGGATGTGAAGCGTCTTCTTGTTCTTACAACAAACCTGAAGCACAATACAATGCTGAAGGTTTGTTATGGGATGGGACTAAGGGTAAGTGAGATTGTAGCTTTGCAGATATCGGATGTGGATAGTAAGACCATGCGTGTATTTATCGCCCGCGCGAAGGGAAAAAGAGACCGGTATGTAAATCTACCGATAACACTACTGGATCAGCTTCGTGTGTATTTCACGACTTACCGGCCAAAAGTTTTTTTATTTGAGGGGCAATATGGCGGCCAGTATAGCATCCGAAGTGCTCAAAAGGTTTTTGAGCAGGCGCTGGAACGGGCAAAAATCAATGTTGATACGGGGATTCATGGGTTGCGGCATAGTTATGCAACCCATCTTTTAGAGCAGGGGACGGATATCCGTTATATCCAGGATCTTTTGGGTCATAATGATATCCGGACCACGCTTCGTTATACCCACGTAACCGATATTGCGATTCAGAACATCAAAAGTCCGCTCGACCGTTTGTAAAGTTTTTTCAAGATCAGATGGGGTAATATTATTCGCGGCTGATAAACCAATCACGCCAGTCAGCATTTACTGTCCTTCAAAATATCGCGTCACAATTTTGCACCATATTTAAATGTAGTGCGTATATCCACAGCAAGTGATTTAGCTTTTGATGATTGGCTGTGTTAGCCATCCTCTTTATTTTCAGGATCATAACTCAAGAATCCAAAACAAAAAAACATAGCTCCTGACTGTGCAAATACGTCATGCAATGACGTATAATTAATAGTTAGCGGTAAGCTACTTGCCGTAGACCGAATCGGGAAGCGAACAAATTTTTGTATCTTAGACTACAAGAGAAATTC
>NZ_JBTLQG010000070.1:0-7803 GCF_054461535.1 Flavitalea antarctica | reverse complement strand
ATGTATGTACACTCGATCCCCAACAACAACGACAACCAGGATATCGTGAGCATGGGTTGCAATGCGGCGCTGATGACACGGCGGGTGATCGAAAACAGTTTCGAGGTGTTATCGATCCAGCTGATGACCGTACTGCAGGGAATAGACTACCTGGATTGTGCATCAAAACTGTCACCGGTAACGGCAGGTGTATACCGGGAAATGAGGGAAATATTTCCTAAGTTTATCGAGGACACTCCCAAATACCAGGACCTGGCAAAAATAAGAGACTACCTCGAGCAGTCTCAACACAGTTGGGCTGAGATTGAGTTGCAACTCCAGTAACATCACGATTGGATCAATATACAAACCGGAATATCAAAAACATTAGGAAAGCGATGAAATGTGCACTTGTTACAGGCGGATCCAGGGGTATAGGCAGGGCAGTTTGTCTTAAGATGGCAGAGATGGGATATCACGTCATTATCAATTATAAAGGAAACGAAGAACAGGCAAAAATAACCCTTGGACAGGTACAGGAGAAATGTGGCACGGCGGAACTCTTAAGATTTAATGTTGGTGACAAGGATGAAATAAACGCGGTGCTTGGCGGGTGGATGGAAGCGAATAAGGAAAAAACAGTGGAGGTGTTGGTGAACAATGCCGGAATCAAGGAGGACGCCCTGATGATCTTTATGAAAGATGAGCAGTGGGAGAGTGTATTAGGCACCAGCCTTGACGGTTTTTTCTACGTCACGCGACTGGTGATTAACCAGATGGCGGTGAAACGTTATGGCCGGATAATAAATATTGTTTCATTATCAGGCCTCAAAGGATTGCCGGGCCAGGTGAATTATTCCGCGGCAAAAGCCGGGGTAATCGGGGGAACCAAGGCTCTTTCCCAGGAAGTTGGAAAACGGGGTATCACGGTCAATGCTGTGGCACCCGGGTTTATCAAGACAGATATGACTGATGGCCTGGATGAAAAAGAACTGAAAGCCATGATCCCTGTAAACCGGTTCGGAACAGTAGAAGAGGTTGCACATGCTGTCGGGTTTTTGGCTTCAAGGGAGTCCGCATATATCACTGGCACCGTTTTGTCCGTTAATGGGGGGCTATATTCTTAATGATTCGTAACCTACATATCAACAACCTAATTTAAATCTTTCGGGATTCATGAACAGAGTCGTAATAACTGGTATGGGTATTTATTCCTGCATAGGCAGGAACCTCGACGAAGTTACCGCTTCCCTCAGGGCAGGAAAGTCGGGCATCGGCCTTGACCCGGACCGGAAAGATTTTGGATATCGCTCAGGGCTGACCGGAATAGTTGAGAAGCCGGATCTGAAGGGTATGCTTGACCGGAGAGCCCGGATCATGTTACCGGAACAGGGTGAGTATGCTTACCTGGCGACCGTTGAAGCACTACGGCATGCTGCGATGGACCAGGATTATATTGATTCGAAAGAAGTGGGAATTCTTTATGGGAACGACAGTTCCGCCGACCCGGTAGTGCAGGCAACTGATATCATCAGGGCCAAAAAAGACACCATGTTGGTAGGATCCGGTTCGGTTTTCAAAACAATGAATTCCACAGTAACAATGAATCTCGCCACGATATTTAAACTACGGGGGGTGAACTTCACGATCAGCGCCGCCTGTGCAAGCGGTTCACATGCTATAGGTCTCGGATACCACTTCATAAAAACGGGTTTGCAGGATACAGTGATCTGCGGTGGTGCACAGGAAATTAATTTAAACGCGATGGGTAATTTTGATGCCTTATCAGCGTTCTCGGTGCGGGAAACTGAACCGGCAAAAGCTTCCAGACCATTTGACCGTGATCGCGATGGGCTGATACCAAGTGGTGGTGCAGCCACGGTGATCCTGGAAAGCCTTGAATCTGCCCAGAAACGCGGTGCGCCCATTCTTGGTGAGGTGGTTGGTTATGGGTTCTCTTCGAACGGAAGCCATATATCAAATCCAACGGTTGATGGGCCCGTACGGGCACTGAGTATGGCTTTACGGGATGCAGGCATGATGGCTTCAGAAATTGGCTATATCAATGCACACGCTACCTCAACTCCGGCAGGTGATGCCAGTGAAGCCAAAGCGATTGCCACAGTGTTCGGGGACAAACAGATAAAAGTGAGTTCGACCAAGTCGATGACGGGGCACGAGTGTTGGATGGCCGGCGCAAGCGAGATCGTATACTCTATGTTAATGATGCAAAACGGATTTATCGCACCCAATATAAATTTTGAGAATCCCGACGAGGACTCGATGAAACTGGATATAGTTGAAAAGGCAATAAATATGGATTTTGAAGTATTTTTGTCTAACTCATTCGGGTTTGGCGGCACGAACTCGTCGTTGATTGTCAGAAAAATGCCTTAAACTTACTGTATGAACAGAGCCGAGATTATTGAGAAAGTAAATGAGTTCCTGGTGGAAGAATTTGAAGTCTCCGCTGAGAAAATTACTCCTGATGCAAATTTGAAAGAAACCCTTGAGTTGGATAGTCTTGACTATATTGACCTGGTTGTTGTAATCGAAAATAATTTTGCATTCAAAGTTAAACCTGAAGATTTCCAGGGAATCACAACCTTCAGCAGTTTCTATGACTATGTGATTTCAAAGCTTAGTTCAAAGGAGCCTGTCTGATGCCTGGCTGGGAGGGCAAATCGAGAGGGAGCAAACTGGGCTACGGGATTTTTGTTTGGGTACTGAAGTCGTTTGGAGTATTTCCCGCGTATTTTCTGCTACGTTTTGTTTCATTTTACTTTTTCCTGTTTTCTTCAAAGTCATCAAAAGAAACCTATAAGCTTTTCAACAAGCGATTGGGCTACTCCAGGATAGCATCTCTTTTCAAGGTGTATAAAAATTATTATCAGTTCGGCCAGAGTCTCATCGATAAGGTAGTAGTGATGTCGGGTATGCCCAACCGCTTCAGCTTTGATTTTGAAGGAGAGCAATACTTAAGGGAGATGGTCGCAGGCGGGAATGGCGGCCTTTTGCTGAGTGCGCATGTGGGAAACTGGGAAATTGCCGGACACTTGCTCAGGCGGCTGAATACAAAAATCAATATTGTGATGTTCGATGGTGAACATCAGCAGATCAAACAATATCTTTCAGGGGTTACAGGTGAACGAATCGTAAACGTAATAGTGATCAAAAACGATCTGTCGCATATTTACCAGATAAGTGAGGCGTTGACCCGCAGGGAACTGGTATGCATGCATGCGGACCGGTTTTTAGATGGCAACAAAGTACAAAAGGTTTCTTTCCTCGGTTCGCCTGCCAGCTTTCCGATTGGTCCATTTGTACTTGCTTCCACTTTCAAGGTTCCGGTTTCATTTGTCTTTGCGATGAAGGAATCAAATCTTCATTATCACTTTTTCGCTACGCCCGATCGGAATGATCCTTTTTTAGGAAAAGCAGCTTTGACCACAAAATTGTTGGAAGAATTTGCAGTTGAGATGGAAAAGAAAGTAAGGACCTATCCTGAACAATGGTATAATTTCTATAACTTCTGGCAATAGCCGAAATTCACTTGATATTAAGGATTAATAATTATTTTCAATCGTTATTTTCGCAACCGGCACCGCTTTAATAATGAATGTTTAATGGGAAGCAAGAATTGATAAACCATGTCGTTAGTAGAGAACATAGAAACAGTACTGCCCCAACGCCCGCCTTTTGTAATGATCGGCGAGCTGATCCATTGTGATGCCGAAACTTCCGTATCTGCTTTTGATGTAAAAGCTGATAATATTTTTTTGAAAGATAACCAGCTACACGAGCCGGCGTTGGTTGAAAATATGGCACAGACTGCAGCTGCCCGGGCAGGATTCCTGGCCATCCAGGAAAAGCGGCCGGTAAGTATTGGTTATATCGGCGCGATCCAAAATCTCGAGATTTTTGACCTGCCGGTTTTAGGTGATCGGCTTGAAACAGAAATCAGGGTACTGAACCAGGTATTTGATGTTACACTGATAAGTGCAGCGGTGAATTGTAAGGGCAAAAAGATGGCATCTTGTGAAATGAAAATATTTATTACTCAACAACCCTAAAAACAAGTTGTATGAAAAAAGTTGTACGTCTGTTTTTACTCAGTCTTCTCACCATTTCATCACTCGCTGCTTTGTGCCAGACGGCCAAAGATGTATTCAATAACACTGAATCCAAATTATTATATCTCGGAATTGATTTTACAAAGGCAAGGCTGATTGGAGATACGGCTGCAAATCAGGTTGATATCCGCGATCGGCAGTTTACGGGCATCAATGAGGTAGTAGTTAACGAACCCAAGCGTTATGAGATCAACGCTGCTTTCAACAGGTCGGCCATCGAACACGATCTTTCCCTGGTGGCAAAAAGAAATGCGAAGATTAATTCCGAAGAAATTAAATCCACCAACGATGGAGATTTCAGCCGGTTGAAGGAAGCTGATATTACTGCGCTCGTGAACGACTTTGACTTTGAGAATAAAGCCGGCACCGCGATATTGTTCGTCATGGAGGGGATGAGCAAAAACAAAAAAGCAGCGTCAATCTGGGTAACGCTGGTGGATATGAAATCCAAAAAGGTATTGATGACAGAAAGAATAGAATCGAAGGTTGCCGCCGGATTCAGCTTCAGAAACTATTGGGCATCGTCGATCCGGAACTTGCTGGAGTCAATTGACAAAAAGAAATACAACGAGTGGAAACAAAAATATTCCTGATCTGAGATTTGTGCAAGTCAAGATGAACGGGTAGCAAGGGAGAGAAGCAATGATAAATAGCCTGAAAGACAAAAGAACAATAAGAGTACGATTTAATGAAGCGGATCCCCTGGGAGTTGTGTGGCATGGTCACTACGTTCGTTATTTCGAAGATGGCCGGGAATCATTTGGTCAGAAGTATGGGATCAGCTACCTCGATTTTTTCAATCATGGAGTAGTGGTTCCTGTGGTACATATTGACTGTGATTACAAAAGACCACTTAGATATGGTGAATCGGTGTTAGTGGAAACTGAATACATTCCCTGTGAGGCTGCCAAACTACATTTCAGGTATAGGCTAACCTCACTAACCGGGGAACTGGTAGCAACAGGTTCGTCAATGCAGGTGTTCCTTGGAAAGGATGACTTTATTCTCCAACTTGTAAATCCACCGTTTTTTACCGAATGGAAATCAAAACAAGGCCTGGATCAAAATTAAGAATGAGACCCGTTTATACTATAGCAGACAATATTTTGTCCCCGTTGGGTTTCACAACGGCAGAAAATTTTTCCAGCCTTAAGCTGCAATTGTCAGGAATTAAAAAGCATGATGACCCTGTACTTTCGCCAGAAGCTTTCCAGGCTTCATTGTTTAGCCGTGAGCAGCAACTAAGCCTGATGACAGGGACAGCTGAACACCACTCATTATTCGAAAGGCTGCTCATCCGTTCTGTAAGCGACGCATTAAGTCAGACTACTGTTGATGTTACAGATCCAAAAACGGTCTTCATCATATCATCGACCAAAGGAAATATTGCAATGATAGAGAAGCCTGTGCCCGAGAGAGCCCCGGCAGAAACAATATCGCTGCATCATTCCGCCAGGATACTCGCGGCACACTTTAAAAATGAAAACCTTCCGCTTGTTGTATCAAATGCATGTATATCGGGTGTCCTGGCCATATTAACTGCAAAGAGATTAATTGAAACCGGGGCTTATGATCATGCAATAGTTGCCGGCGCTGATATCATCACAAAATTTATTTTGTCCGGATTCCAGTCATTCCAGGCGGTAAGCGCTGAACCATGTAAACCCTTTGATGAATCCCGCAATGGTGTCACGCTCGGAGAGGGTGCGGCGACAATGATTATTTCAGCTGATCCCACGAGAGGTAACAAATCGGTAATTGTCATGGGAGGTTCTACCAGTAATGATGCAAATCATATCTCCGGACCTTCGAGAACCGGTGAACCATTGCATGCGTCCATTGAAAAAAGTCTGAAGCAGGCAGGAGTAAAAAATACTGAGATTGGTTTCATCTCCGCGCACGGAACTGCAACAATTTATAATGACGAGATGGAAGCGAAAGCTTTTTCACTGGCTGGATTGGAACGGGTGCCCGTTAACAGTCTGAAAGGTTATTATGGACACACGTTGGGTGCTGCCGGACTGATTGAATCCATTATCTCTGTCGAAAGCCTGGCTGAAAACATTGTCATTCCTACAAAAGGTTTTGAGCGATTAGGGGTGTCGAAGGATATCAATGTTTGCTCATCACTCGAAAGCAGGACTATGCAATACCTATTAAAAACGGCCAGTGGATTCGGAGGTTGTAATGCGGCGATGGTTTTCGGCAAGAATACATAAATAATTTTACCAGGATAGATTAGCAATTTTTGAACCCTGGATATCACACAATCATTTGAACATGAAAACAGAAAAAGTCGATGTCCTGGTGATAGGAGCCGGACCATCAGGAACCGTAGCGGCATCTATTATAAATAAAGCCGGGTACAAGGTCAAAATTGTCGAGAAGTTGCTCTTCCCAAGATTTGTAATCGGCGAAAGCCTCTTACCAAGATGTATGGAAGCACTGACCGAAGCTGGTTTTGTGGATGCGCTTAAAGCCAAAGGGTTCCAGGAGAAAAACGGAGCAAAGTTTGTTAAAAAGGGAAAGATCTGTGATTACTCTTTTGCGGATCAGTTTACGCAGGGTTGGAAATGGACCTGGCAGGTGCCAAGAGCAGAGTTTGACAAAACACTTGCTGACGAATGTGAGAGAATGGGAATCCCTGTACATTACGAAACCACTGTTACAGATATCGTTTTTAATGGTTCCGCATCTGTTACCACTGTTGAGGATATTGAGGGAAACAAAACGCAGATTGAGGCAAAGTTCATAGTTGATGGAAGTGGGTACGGAAGGGTAATTCCAAAACTTTTTAATCTCGACAGGCCATCTAACCTGCCGGGTCGCAAAGCTTTGTTTGTGCACACCAGGGACCTCAAACGATCAATGGCAGACGAACCAAACCGGATCACCATCATAGTACATAAACCAGGCATCTGGATCTGGGTAATTCCGTTTTCAAACGGCATTACATCCGTGGGATTTGTGGGAAGTCCTGATTTTTTTGAAGGCTATGCAGGCACCGATGAGGAAAAGCTTCGTGCGATGATCGCTTCAGAACCCTATTTCGCAGAACGATTCAAGGATGTTGAATTTGTATTCGAAACAAAATCACTCCAATCATGGTCGAGCACTACCGATAAATTCTATGGTGAAGGTTTTGTATTAACCGGGAATGTTACTGAATTCCTTGATCCGGTTTTTTCTTCGGGCGTTACATTGGCAACGGTGTCGAGCCAGACGGCCGCTAAACTGGTTGTAAAAAAACTCCGCGGTGAAAACGTAGATTGGGAAAAAGAATATATGCAACCTACCATGCAGGGCGTAAATACATTCCGCTCATACGTGATGGCGTGGTATGAAGGTACACTTGATACAATCTTTTTTGCAGATCAACAGGATCCCCTTGTTAAAAGCCAGATCTGTTCAGTACTTGCAGGATACGTATGGGACCTGGACAATCCGTACGTAAGATTTCATGATAATGCTTTGCACAAGCTTGCGAGGATGATTGAGCTGCGCGATATGATCCGTATTGACAATGCTTAAACCCGCACATACTATAACAGCAAGTTGCATTATCGGGAATGATAAAGTGTACAGGAACGGTGAACTTTTTTTTGAGCGGAACAGTTCAAGGGTGTCTGACCTGATGCTTGCTTTGTATGAATTTCTTGCACCGGATTATCCAAAGTTTTACAAGATGGAT
>NZ_JBTLQG010000069.1:0-8153 GCF_054461535.1 Flavitalea antarctica | reverse complement strand
CAATAATACCATGCACAAATAAGACAATGTTGCCGGATGATGTGACCGCCTTTTTTACAATCTCGACATCGGATTCATACTTCACTCCCAGTTCCTTATTTACATCAACTACTGCTAACCGGGGATATGTAAATTTGAAACCAAGTTTCTGACCGATCACCTTTTGGAAATACAGTTTGATGGAACCACCAAAACTTCTTGATGTTATAGCTGGATCCACAGGAGTCAGTTCAGGCAGCGTGTTGATGATCATCTGCCCCGACTCATTTCCAAAACCAACCGGGTAATAAATGTTATCTACCGGATCATATCCGATGGCTACAACATCCTGCAAATCTGTTTCAGGTATACTAACTACCAGCGGTGTTTCAGGGGTTACAGATCCGGCTTCTTCGACATCCACCAGTTCCAGAGTGTCCAGTGGTTCAGAAGACCGGGTGCCGGTGATTAAATTAAAAGGTTCAAGGAAGGAGTTTCCATTAGTTAGATGCGGAGCGGAGATGGTGTCGGCTGAACGGCTCGAGGTGGCCGAACTTACCAGGGCAGCTTTTGCTTTTAGTGCGGGATGGGGAGCGATAGATACAGATTGTAAAGTAGTAGCCGTACCGGGGGCAATGTCTGATTTTCCAGGCGGACGAATGATGCGGAAACCCAGTGTTTCAGTTGCCCAGCTAAAGGCGCCCACCGGGCCTTTGGACGCAACAGCAGAAACGCCACGAGCATTTTCACCTTCCCTGTTTATCGCCGGCAGTTCCAGGCCATGTTGTTTTAATTTGTCGGTAGCGATCGGTTGTGGTGAGATAAACAACTTCAGGTATTCGGTGATCTCATTATAACCAAGGGTAGCGTAGGTTTCATCCAGGTTAAGCAGAATGGTTTCTTCTTGTGATCCCTGGCTGACAAATGTCAACCAGGCATCCTTACCCGGAGCCAGCAAAACAATATTCTCAAAAAAATCAGTTGAGATGGAATAATCGAAACCGAGATATGCATTACTCACATAAAGCGGGACCTGGCCGGTGTTTTTAATTGATAATCTGAAAGCGGGTTGATGCCATCCGCCGTTCTGATCTTCCAGGTAATTGAATACGTTAACGAGGTTCTTAGAATCAATCTTTGTAAAATCTTTGGCATCGTAACTTCCAGCAATTGTATTTCTGTACAAACTGAGTTGGTAAGGTTGTTTGACAAATGAAGACTGGGTTAATTCAAGCAGGGCGGTCCATTTGATAACCAATACTATTCGTTCAATCAAAAACGGCAGATCCTTTGGAGTACTCACAGTTATCGGCTTGATGAGGGGATCAGTTTTTCCGGGCTTTGTAATAAATATATCTTTCCCTTTATTCCTGATGATGAAGCGACCGCTATGTTGTTTGGCCAGTTTCAACGAAGGTTCGGTGTTGCCTGCAATCAGTTTTTCAAATGCGTCTTTGTGTTCATGATTGAAGGATGGGTCAAATGACACTTCGATGGGCTGATTGGGCTGCTTTACAACCTTGCCCTCGTAGATTGATGTACCGGCCACCATTCCATTCACCTCTGCTATAGTTGAAAAGTCAGGAGCCGGGGTGCCCGTAACTACAGTTGAACCAATGCCCTCAATGGATACCTCATCGCCTGTGGAAACTCCATGAATAAGCCCTGCCTTGATGCACCATTTCCATCTCGAATCATAATAAACAAGATAGGAGTCGCCTGCACCGCTTACTTTGGTGAGAAAAAAATCATCAGCAGCTTCTTTGTTTTCACTGCCGTTTACATGCAGTCCGGGATTCTGATCAGAGACCAGGTTTCTGACCAGCAGTTCTGTTTTATTTACCAGGTCGCGGTAAGAGATCCGGCCATTTACCGAGTACAGCGTCTTCAGCAACGAGTGTGTAAAAGCACCGCGCTTTGTCCCTTCAATGTTTAATTCCTTTGCTGTCTGGTTTTCTCTCGAGGCTGCCAGGTGAATGTGATTGCCCTGTTTAAAGGTTGCTTTAGACTCACCGGTAATCTTGTCTTCGAGCAGGCTATAGTAGCTGACTCCATTGATCTTCGCATCATATCCTAGGTACTCTTTAAAACTGGTGGCTTCGGCAACATCAGGCATCATACGGTCTGTTATTCCGCTATCGTCTACATCCCTGGTGATCGTTCCGCAATGGCAGCAATCAGTGATTACGATAAAACGGGTATCTTGTTTACCTGCCATTGTTTTCCAGATCAGGTAACCCATCTCCTTATCCATGAGATCCTTCCCACCGGGTGTGCGGCTATCAATGCATACAAATGATTCGCTGCGCATATCAGCCTCAGACAATAATTCCTTTGGTGAGGGAGACCATGATCCATGCCCGCTGTAATAAAAAAAACAAGTGTCACTACTTCCTGCATTGTTGAAGTGATCAAAGCCTTTGATGATATTGGCCCTCGTCGGCTTGATGGGATCCTCATCTGTAATTCGTTTAATGTTGAGCGTTACCTCTTTGTTCTTCCCATACATTGTCTTTAAATATTCTTCCACCGCTTTTAAATCATTGATACAACCACTCAGGGGTTTAACCGGGTAGTTGTTGATTCCGACCAAAAGAGCATAAATAGTAGTCATTGCATTGATGAATTGAGGATTAAGATATATGGTTGATAAAAGTCCTGAAGCTTAAATAAGTTGACGTACAACCGGAAGCATCCGCGAATTTCCGGACCAGCGCACCGAATCAGAAACACGTTACTTAAATAACAATGTTTTCCAGCTGATAGTTGATTGGTGCTTCTGCGAATGAACCTTCGTCCACACCCCTGGGCACCTCCACTTCGATACGCTTCATGATCAGTTCGCGACTGCCTTTTTCATTGAACGGAAAAACGACGCCATTATGAAAAAACTTAATCCCGGTGATCTTCTCAATAAACCCAACACTAACCTGGTAGGTCGTCGCTTTTGAAAACATCATAAACACATCATCAAGTTCCTCAATTGCGCTGCGGGTCACCTCGTCCTTGTCGTAGGTAATTGTTTCATCCGCGAGGAGCAGGTTCCGGTGGCTCATCATGAAACCGACGGCCTGAAGTCCTTCGACAGCTTTATAATATATCACCTTCCAGAATGCAACGGGTAAGCGGACGAGGTCACCGTCGATAGCATTAATGAAATACGGATCGCTGGGAAGCAATACCGGTCCTGTTATTACCGAAATTTTCAGCTCGTTGGGGTCAGCGCCTTTTTTGACCAGGTATTGTTCAAGCGAACGCCATGCGCCACGGTTCAAAGATCCATGCTGAGGCACACAATTCGTATAGAAAAAAGTGTCGGCCCCGGCCAGTGCTTTATCATCTTCTTCGCCCCACAGCACCTCCTGGAAAGAGGTAAGATGACCTTCGTCAAAGTCGTTTCCCCGGCCTTTACCTGCACTGATAGATTCGTACAATTCTTCGCCCAGCTGGAATTCAGACTCAAGTTTAGAGTCTTTCTTAAATCCGCCGGATCGCTCAATTGGTTTCCAGCTTTGTCCATCTATATTAGAGGCGGAGAAATAGGCAAGTCTTCTTTTGGGATTCATCACTACGCTGTGGTGGTGGTAATGCAAAGGCGATCCCGGAGGGGTATCTGCAGCAACTACGGACGGAAGGGGAATCCGGAAGCCGGAGATGAAGTTAGGGTTGTAGGGCATAACATATCGTTTTAAGTAAGAGGGATAGAGGTAGGTCCAGGGATCTGTCAATCTCCTGCATCAACAGTTTGTTTAATATTCGCCACGGTTGGTTTCTTGTCGGCATTGCCAAAAAACATATCAAGGGCATTATTATAAGCGCCTTTGGAAACTTTGATGAGCGAACGAAAATCATTTTTTGAATCAACGCCCGGCAGTATTCTCGCCGCTTCTTTCCACAACTGTTTCACTTTGCCGGTAACTACGTTTCCGTCAACAATCTCCTGAGTTCCTTTAATGGCCTGGTTCAGGATTTCCATCTGCCTGGGATCAAGTGCATTACTGGTCATAGCAGTCTGGGTACATTCCTTTACATAGTTTGCAGACAGGATATCCAACGTTTTCTTGTCAGCATTGATGATTGAGCGGCTTGAAGTAGGCACGGCTCTTATCAGGTCCATGTCATGGATAGGATCGCCGGCCGGGACCGGTTTCGAAGGATCAGAATACGCCGCTTCCATATAAGCGTCAGCTACCGAAGCCCCGACAGGATTTCCAGCCGGTGCCACAACAGGCCCGGAAGGAATCGGAGCAGATCCGGCTGGAACAGGCTCACCCCTTGAAGGTGCAAATGATGGGGGCGTTTCAGGCCTGGCAACAAGCGGTATGTCTATGAACGCATAATCGAAGTCTTCAGATGCTGATTCAAGATCTTCCATGCTATAAAATTCCCGGAATCTTAGTTTGTCATTTACGAGGCTAAGTAAAGTGCTGGCGTTTTTATATGCATCATAATAAGTGCCTGGTCTTCCGACATGATTAAAAAAAAGCGTTGCGAATCTTTCGGCAAGAAATGCATTTATTGCACAGCCACAGGTAATCATCACCAGCTTGTTATTACTTTTACCGCTTGCTCTTTTTTGTACAATTTTTTTTGCAAGGTCAAACGTTTCACAGGCGTTGAAAAAACCAAGTTGTAGGTTGCGAAGGTTAATATTTATTACATCGGCCATACGATCTGTATTGCTGATAAAATTATCACTGAACTTGAGTGCGCCATCCTTGGCATGACCCGAGAAATAAAATATATCGAACTTATCACCATACTTCGAAAAATTTGCGATTAAGCGGTCAGCAGTAAAAATTTCATCTTTCATATAATAGATGACATCGCTGAACACAAGCCCATGCAAAAGGTCAGAAATCTTGGTTGCTTCTTCAGACAGGTTTGGCAGGTACTCGTCGGGTTTCATACTATTTGAGAAAACAGTATAAAATGTAGGTTTCGTGGAGGTAGACATACTTTACAAATGAACAGTTAACGTATCTGAACTGAATATTGAATTCTTTACAATAGCAATAAAAGCAGAATAGTTTGGGTGGTCGGCAAGGTGTGCAGCGAGTTCGGCTGCAGACATTTGACGGTAAGGCAAAAGATCATCATCCCTGAACATCACCTGCACAGTCTCCAGGCTAAACATTTTTATCAGCACTTCGTCCTGTTCGGGACTATCATCTTTTCCAAGGCCTTTCTTATTTCTCACCAGGGTTTTATAGAGTTTTTGAAATACCGAAACGCGCTTTAAATCTTCTTCATCCCCTGATAAAATATTGATTTCGGCATCTACGGCCCTGCCTTTTTCTTCCAGCGCAGCATTTAGTACTAAGCCCGCGCTTTGCGGAACCTGTGGTATCACACAACAAACCGGGAAACCATTGTTTCGCAAAAAGCGATATTGGTTATAGGCATGATCCCATGGATATATGCCAGGTTCTTCGGGATTGCAGTTGCAGTGATAAATAGTAAGGTCCTCTTTTTCCGGAACCGCCAGCGTTTGTGAGACTATGAATTGCTTCAATTCTGATAAGCTTTCATGAACCCCTGATGCCTCGACGATCAGGCCACCGGTTTCATTCAAAAAATCAATTCTTGTTGCCGTCCCCGGAACATAAGACGAACCGAAGGGCTTCGATTTCAGAAGCTGATGGTGGTTGTTACCATACGATACGAGATTAGGTTTTTGAATACCGGTGAGAGCACGTTTTGACCTTACCAGTAGTTCCTGGTATGATCCTATATCACCATTACGTTCGAGAATCTTCATGATGGTTTTTGTAAACAAACCATTGTTTCCATCTTCCATCGCATATTCGTCGTCCTGGCAGGCACCCAACTGTAGTACCGCGGCTGCAATGTCTTTATCTCTTACCTGCGGCATACGCATGAGAGGTTCATAAATGTTGCGGTTAGCCTGGAAGGTTTCAAAAAGTTGCTGACGTGGAACAAATCTTTTCGGTCTTTGCTCTGTGATCGTTTCGTGTTCCCCCTTCGTTATTGAACCACTATGGCAACTATCTGAGATAACGAAGATGTTAACTCCTGCTCTGAACCTGCTGAACCTGGCAAACAATTCATCATCCAGTAACTGTCGGTCATACAGGCACCAGGTTTCATCCTGGAAATCATTTTCATCATGATTTTTGTCTTCCAAGATTCCACCATGCCCCGAGTAGGTGATGATTAAGTTGTCCCCTTCATTAAGTTCACAGATACTATAGTCGAGAAAATCCAGTACGTTTTTGACTTCAGGTCTGTTTCGGGGATCGCTTGTCAACAGCACCTTTGACAATTTGCATCCCTCTTTTTGTGCCAGCTGATGATAAAACAATGCATCATTTTCACAACCATAAAGCTTACCCTCCCAACCCCTGTAGTGGTCTTTGTCAACACCATTAATTCCAATATGAAGTGAAAAGGAACTGGCAGACATTTTTTATTGTAATTTAAACTGATTTCTCCTTAAATGAACAGCATACCATTAAGTTCCCCGATTTTGGGTAGATGAGGAAACGACCGGACGTATATCTACCTTTCACAGAAACCCATCATTCTGAACATTAAGTTGATGATTGCCTTTTTGTGCGGATAGAAATTTGCTTTGCCTGTCACTGCTTTTTAAGGTATTTTACACCTCCATGAAATGTTTGTTTTCCAGATTGTTGTCCCGGGTTAAATCTTCGTCAATTGCCATCATCATATTGACGGGAATGCTAATAAGTTCTTTACCGGTATTGAGCCAGTCGTCTGTACTGATGTTATTGAAAGGAAAGGTGATTGATTCGGCGTCTGGCATTCCGCTACCCGCAGCAAGTATCCAGGTTTATGCGCTTCCTGGAAACAGTCCGGTTACCGGCAAACTGAGTGGCGCGTCGGGTGAATTTGAATTACCACTACCTGCCGGGACATACTCAATGGAAGTAAACTACACCGGTTATAACACTTACTATGTAAAGAGCTTTGTTCTTGAAACGGCAAGGCCCGTGTATAATGCGGGCACTATCCGTCTTGCCAACTCCGGTAAAACGCTGGAAGAGGTAATTGTGCAGGCAGAAAAAAGCTCGATGACATTATCGCTCGACAAAAAGATTTTCAATGTCGGAAAGGACCTTGCTAATGCGGGTGGATCAGCTGCAGACATACTCAGTAATATACCGTCTGTGTCAGTTGACCCTGAAGGTGCCATCAAACTAAGGGGAAGTGAAAATGTGAGAATTCTGATTGATGGTAAACCTTCTGGCCTTGTGAGTTTCAAAGGCGGGAGCGGATTACAGCAATTACAGGCCAGTATGATCGACCGCGTTGAAATAATAACAAATCCATCCGCAAGATATGAGGCTGAAGGTTCTGCCGGTGTATTGAATATCATATTGAAAAAAGACAAGAGACAAGGTTTCAACGGATCATTTGAGCTAACTACCGGTTATCCAACAAACCTCGGTGCAGCGGCAAACCTTAATTATCGTCATAAGAAAATAAACTTCTTTATTAATTATGGGATTGCCTATAGGAAACAGCCTGCTATTGGTTCGATGTACCAGGAGCTTTACGAAAGAGACACGACATTCATACTTCAGCAATCAACGGATGCAACTATAACTGGTTTTAATAATAATATTCGCGGTGGACTCGATTACTATTTCAGCGAAAGCAGTGTGCTCACCGCTTCTTACCTGTTCCGGAGAAGCGATGCAAACAGGCAAACCGATATAAGATACGATGACTATCTTTTTGACAAATCTTCCCTGGCAGGTTATTCCACCCGCAGACAGGACGAAGATGAGATAGAACCGAACTCAGAATATTCGTTGATCTATAAAAAATCATTCGGCAAAAAAGGTCATGATCTCACGGGCGAAGTAAAGTTTCTTGATAACTGGGAAAACTCTGACCAAACGTTCACCCAAAAGTTTTACAGTGCTGCAGGCATAGAGGACAAAAACCAGTATATTCTACAAAAATCCGTAAACGACGAATTTGAAAAACAGTTATTGTTTCAGCTCGACTATGTGAGACCAATCAGTAAAGAAGGCAAGGTTGAAACCGGCTTAAGAAGCAGTTTCAGGGACATGACCAACGATTATGTTGTTGCTCAGCAAAATGCTTCCGGTGGTTTTGATCCTTTGCCGGGCCTTGATAATATTTTTCTGTACGAGGAAAATATTCACGCTGCTTATGCC
>NZ_JBTLQG010000068.1:0-10355 GCF_054461535.1 Flavitalea antarctica | reverse complement strand
TTCCGTACGTGGGGGAAGCCCGACTTCACTTCGTTACGTCGGGCGAGGCCCAATCGCTTCGTTACGTCGGGCGATGCACAGTCGAAGCACCGAGGATAAGCAAAATACAGAAACCCTCCGCGAGGGAGGGTTCCTTTTTATTGATTTAAACCTGATGGTCCGTTTTGTTGTTCTGCCGGACCCATCGCCCTGATTCCATTCTCAATCTTGGAACTACCAGGTGCGGTTCAGATTATCTTCTGCGTCTTAAGTTCGGGTGAGGAGCAGGTACTGTTGTAGGACCTTCTTCCTGTGTTCCGTCGCTCAGGTCAACTGTGTTGCAATCACCACCTTCCTGGCCGTATTTGAATACGAAGCGGTCAGCGCTTACACCTTCTTTCTCAACAAGGTGATTGATGATAGCATTTACACGATCCCAGCTTAACTGTTGGTCAGATTTGCTTGAAGCGCAATATCCTGTTACAGCTACGCGGCACTCTGAGTTATCTTTCATTTTCTGAGCTACAGAAGCAAGCATTGCCTTAGCGTCGTTGCTTAATGTTACTGTTTTAGCCCTGAAAGTGATGCTTGGCAGGTCGCCGATGTTACATTTACCTTTCAGACCGTACTGCATGATAGAGTCGATCAGTTTGCAACAATCTGGTGGAGGACATTTACCAACACCATCAGCATCTACCGGCTGACACTGGGTTGGAGTGATCAGTTCCTTATCTTTTGAATCTGGTACACCATCACCATCAGTATCGCGGCTTACACCATGAGCGTCAACCGGAGTACCTGCAGGGGTATTTGGCTCCTGGTCAAACTGGTCTGTGATACCATCACCATCTCCATCATCCAGGATTGGTTTTGGAAGTTTCATGTGACGTGGCTGGTTGATTTCGTTGTAAGCATAATCCAATGGATTAACCCACCACAATGGCTCAACAGATTTAGCACCCAGTGCGATGTTCAGACCAACTGATAAAAAGTTAGCCCAGTCATTATCACGTGTTTGAGCGGTAAAGTTACCCGGACCGTTTTCCTGCCACTGCTGACCATCTAACAGGTCAGTTTTAGCGATGGTCACCTTGTCTTCAATAGCAAGGCTGAGTTTCTTATTAAGTTTGAAAGCCATACCTAAACCAACGTTAACCATTGGTTTGAAAGGCTCGCCGAATAATTTTGGCTGAGATTTGTCATCATCAGGCTGAGATTCGTAATCTCCGTCTGTGAAATCTTTCAGTGCTTTGCGGATGTCTTTCCTGTCTTCATACTGGAAGCCGGTTGACTGCCAACCGCTGTAACCTGGTAAGCTTGCAAAGTTGTATGGAGTGTTTCCGTTCAATGCATCGATCTTGGTATCGAAGATCAGACCACCTATACCGGCAAGTGCGTAGAAGTTAAAGCCTGTTTTAGCACGGTGAAAACGGATGTTGTTCAAAGTAAATACACCCTGAACAGCCAGTTCATACATATTTGTTTTGTAGTTGTAGAAAACCGGTCCGCCCGTTGGGTTACCAGTAGTCACGTATCTTGACCATGCAGAGTTCTTGGTATAAGAAGTAGAAGGCTGGAAGTTCATGCCTTTTGTTGTAGCATACTGTCCTTCAACTCTTACTGAAACCACATAACCCAAAGCCTTGCGCCAGTGCAATCCGGCTCCGAATCCCGGGAAACGGGATCTTACATCTCCGGCAATGCTGGAAACTCCTAACTTAATACCCAGTTCTGATTGACTCCTGGGTTTAGCCGGGAATGGATATGCGTTGTTCATGAATTCTGTGTGCTGGGGTAATCTTTTGGAGGGGACGACAGAGGAATCCAGGACATCATAACTGCCACTGCCACCACCGATCTGGGCAAAGCCACCAGATGCCACACAGCACAGTAAGCCGATTAAAACTGAGAACTTTTTGCTTGCCATAACTAATTTTTATGTGAAGGATTGAGAATGCTAAATGCATTAATTTGTGCAAAAATATCTATTCGAACCTAATTAACAAATTTTTTTAAGCAACTGATCATTGATTATTAATAGGTTTCGTCGTTTCAGACACCAATTCCATGAAAAAAGTTGCTTGGAAAATTAACTTATAATTTACAGTATTTTGCCCTACCATTTTCGTTCCATGAAGTTATCACAGTCGTTGTTACAGGAGGAGTTACCGGTGTTCGAAAAGAAATTTAAAGAGGCGGTGAAAAGCCAGGTACCCCTTCTTGACCGGATAATGCAGTTTATTGTGAACAGGAAGGGCAAACAACTGCGGCCAATGTTTGTTTTCCTCGCGGCCAAACTCTGTGGGGAAGTAAACGAATCCACATATCGCGCCGCTTCGCTTGTTGAATTATTACACACCGCCACGCTCGTTCATGATGACGTGGTGGATGAATCGCTGGAACGCCGTGGTTTTTTTTCCACATATTCTCTTTGGAAAACAAAAATCTCCGTGCTGGTTGGGGATTACCTTTTAGCGAAGGGGTTACTGCTCTCACTGGATCACGATGATTTCCGTATCCTGCAGATACTTTCCAATGCAGTAAGGTTGATGAGCGAGGGCGAATTACTGCAGATCGAGAAGTCGCGTTCCCTTAATCTTGATGAATCTATCTATTACGAGATCATCCGGAGCAAAACCGCTTCATTGCTGGCTGCTGCCTGCTCTGCAGGCGCCTACTCTACTTCGCATGATGAGATCATTGCGGAAAAAGTCAGGTTATTTGGTGAGAATGTCGGTATGGCTTTCCAGATCAAAGACGATCTTTTCGATTATGGTTCGGCTGATGTGGGGAAGCCGACAGGCAACGATATCAAGGAAAAGAAACTCACCCTACCATTAATATATACGCTGAACAATGTTGACCGTTCAACCCGTAAAAAACTTATATATATAATAAAAAACCAGAATAAGGATAACGATAAAGTCCGGGAGGTGATTGAAAAAGTGAAAGAAACCGGGGGCATCGCCTACGCAGAAAACAAGATGAACGGGTACCGCGACACGGCGCTTTCATTATTGAATGAATTCGGGAACAAAGAAGTAGTAAAAGGTCTGGAAGAACTGGTGCGGTACACAACAGACCGTAATTACTGATCCACACCTTCGACATGATCATCAGCAAAGCAGGCATGAAGAAAAGATGGAACATCATAACAGGAGATGAAGAAGGCGCCCGGCGGCTGCAGCAGGACCTGCGGATCCATCCTGTATTGTGCCGTATCCTGAACCAGCGCGGCATCGATACTTATGATAAGGCCAAAAGTTTTTTTCGGCCCAGCCTGTCGGACCTCCACGATCCGATGTTGATGAAAGATATGGACCTGGCCGTGGCCCGCGTGCTTCGTGCCACCCGAACTGCTGAAAAGATACTGGTGTTTGGCGATTATGATGTGGACGGCACTACTTCGGTCGCCTGCATGTACCGTTTTCTCACAAAGATCGCCCCGCCGAATACCATAGATTATTATATACCCCATCGTTACCGCGAAGGTTATGGTGTTTCAAAAGCCGGCATCGACTTCGCCGCCGCAAACGGATTCACGCTCATCATCTCCCTTGATTGCGGTATCAAATCAATTGACCTGGTGGCTTATGCAAAAGAACTGGGGATAGATTTTATCATCTGCGATCATCATACACCCGATCCACGGCTGCCGGATGCTGTTGCTATCTTAAATCCCAAGCAGGCAGACTGTCAATACCCGTTCAAGGAACTTTGTGGCTGCGGTGTCGGATTCAAACTCATCACCGCGCTGGTGAAAGAAATTGGTCTTGAAGAAGAAAGCATTTATGAATACCTGGACCTGGTGGCCACCGCCATTGCGGCGGATATTGTGCCGCTGATGGGTGAGAACCGGGTGCTGGCATTTTATGGCCTGAAGAAAGCGAATGAACATCCTAATTTCGGCATCATGGCTCTTAAGGAGCTGAGTGGTTTTGATAAGGAATTATTTATTACCAACCTTGTTTTCCTGATAGCGCCGAGGGTAAATGCTGCGGGCCGGATGGATGATGGCAAAAAAGCCGTGCAGCTTTTTATAGCCAACAGCCTGCATGAAGCAAAGTCTTATGCGGAGGTGCTGCAGACCGACAACACCGAACGAAAAGAAGCGGATAAATATATTACGGAACAGGCGCTGGCGATGATCCTTAAAGATACCAGCATGGTGTCGATGAAATCGACCGTTGTGTATCAATCGCACTGGCACAAGGGAGTCGTAGGCATCGTGGCTTCAAGACTCATAGATCATTATTATCGCCCGACCATTGTATTAACAAGATCGGGAGAATATGCTGCGGGCTCGGCAAGATCCGTTTCGGGTTTTAATGTGTATGAAGCCCTGCAGCAATGTGAAGACTTGTTGCTTGGTTATGGCGGGCATTTTTATGCCGCGGGTATGACGCTGGAGATCGATAAGATAGATGCGTTCCGTACGCGTTTTGAAGAAGTGGTTTCTGCTTCTATTACCGCGGAGATGCTGGTGCCTGAGATCGTGATTGATGCCGAAGTAAAATTGAAAGATCTTACCAGGCAGTTCCATTCCATCATCTGCCAGATGGAACCATTCGGACCTGAAAACATGCGTCCGGTTCTCCTGGTGCGTAACGTGATGGATACCGGCTATTCAAAGATTGTAAAGGAAACACATATTCGTTTTTCTGTTAAGCAGGATGAATATATGTTTGATGGTATTGGTTTTGGTATGGCCGATAAGTTCTCCTTACTTCAATTGAACTCCCCTATCGATATTGTCTTTACGCTGGAAGAAAATGTATGGAACAATGAAAAGAAATTACAATTAAAGGTTATTGACTTCCGCTTATCGTAATGATCAATTCTGTACCGCAAATGGTCGAGCTCAAATGAAATTCAAGGCATATCTCACATACTTCCGCTTCATTCAAAAACATTGGGATTTTCAGCTGGCGGCTTTCACTATCTATCATGAGATCATCGGTGAAAGAAAATATGGCATCAATACCACCGGTACGGAACCACTCTGGCAATATGATATAGATGAAGAGGATCTCGCGGATGCGGAAGCTTACCAGCCGGCAAGCTATTATATACTCGAGAAAGTGCTGGCGGCCCTCCCGCAGTCAGCCAGGACCGGCCGCATCTACGACTTTGGATGTGGCAAGGGCCGCGCACTTGCGGTGGCCATGGCTTATGGTTTCAAAAAACTTACAGGCATTGAAATAATCTATGAGCTTGCGAAAGATGCCGAAAGCAATATTTTAAATTGTAAGTATTATCACCAATATGTCAGTTTTTCGATTGTCAACAACCGTGCGCAGGATATGACCATCACCGATGATGCAACGGTATTTTTGTTTTTCAATCCGTTCAAAGAGGATCCGATGGAAGAGGTGATTGACAATATCATGGAGAGTTATCAAAGATCACCGAGAAAGATCTTTATCGTTTATATCAATGATGTGTATAAACAGTTGTTTTTCGACAAAGGATTCCGTCAGATCTATCATATCCAGAGACTTACCTACCAGCAGGGAACGGTGCTGGAGTTTGATGGGAAATCAGACGGTCATAGTTTCGGTTGATAATATTATTCTATCTTCGATTTTCCTGATGACATTGCCCGAATTCCACCTTCAAGAACGCATCAAACCAAAAAACTACGGCCTCGATCTTGCACGGGCCTGTGCAGTTGCATTGGTATTTTTTTCGCATAGTTTGCTCACGCTTTATTCATCGGGCATTCCCTATTTATGGTACGGTGTGTTTACAGGCGTTGAACTGTTTTTTTCATTAAGCGGATTTTTGATCGGACGAATGTTGATAGATCTGTTTAATCACGACAATGTTTCATTTCAACAGCTCGCTAATTTCTGGACGAGGCGGTGGTTCAGAACTTTGCCGCTGTATTTTGTTCTGTACTTCATTTACTATCTTGCGTATAATCAATCGATCTACCCTGTTGCTTTCGATTGGCGGTATTTATTGTTCCTGCAAAATTTGACTACCCCACCACCTGTTTTTTTTGGTGAATCGTGGAGTTTAGGAATTGAGGAGTGGTTTTATTTTTTGTTCCCGCTGGTTTTATTTGTCGCGTATTTATTCAAGATAAGATTTATGCCGGTAGTATTGTCGGTCATCCTGGTACAGGTGACCGTTAGATGGCTTTATCCAGGTTGTATGGACTGGGGATGCATCTCTGTATTGGCGCATTTCGATGCGCCGGCTTACGGATTGATAGCGGCTTATCTATCCAAACAAAACTTTCAGGTAACTCAAAAAATGGCGATCGGCCTATTGCTGGCGGGCGGCCTGTTTTGTGTGGCAGCGGCATTTATAAAAATAAAAAGCGCATCACAGGGATATTTTCTGGTGAACGGCCCGGGAACAGCGATGATAGTGTTTGCACTAAACTATTACCGCTTTTCTACAAAGATCAAACTAGTGCCTTTTATAAGCCGGATCTCTTACTCGATCTACCTGATCCATTTAAGTGGCGTGATCATACCGCTGGCAAAATTTACAAACGAAGGTTCATTACTGATCTGGTTGCTTTCTGCTGTTTTGACCATCATTCTTGCCACCCTTTCTTACACATTTATTGAACGGCCTTTTTTGCTGATCAGGGACCGCTGGTTTCCCTCCCGGCAGTTACCTGCCTCATCACTTAAGACAGTTACTGTCTTAAGATCCAACAAGCAGGTCGATAACTCAGGTCGGTAATTCTTGCCCAGGAATTTGCTGCCACCATTTCTTCAAGCGACAAAAATCGCATCTGGTTCCGATCGTTCCCTGGTACACAGTTAATGTATAACGTTTAGGATTATGCGACAACATGTAAATATCATGCTATACCAGCGGAAAGGAAACAAAGTTTATAGTAGTTTTTGCACAGACACCCGGCACGGTTAAGTTGAAATAACAAGTTTAGCTTCATTAGCTGTGCTTTTGATAACTTACTAATTCCAACGAAATAGCCTTGCGGTTGTATCTATGGGAGGTAAAGTCGAGTTTGGAATTATTATCATGCGCTCCATAATTTTCTCGGCCCTTTGTCTAATTTTTTTGCGAAGTGTTGCATAGGCCGGGCAAGGATGCTCCCAGATGGCAATGATTACTTCATCAATGATATTTTGTTTATCCGGCAGACGTGTTCTGCTGGGCAGGTACATCAACATAGTGTCTAATAAACCGGCACTCTGTTCATTTTGTTGCACTACCAGGGCGCGGATGAAATCTTCCGGGGCGGCCCTGTCAGCGTTATACCCGGTAAATCCTCCCGGTCTATGACCTGAGAACTGATAAAATTTCCGGAAGTGATAAGCCCGCAGAACGTGAATATATGCCGTGTCGGGAAGTTCTTCCATTAACCGGAACGATACCGTGCTTAATTCCCTGGCATGCTCAATTAATTTTTTCTTTATGACTTGCACATCTTCCTTCTTCCTGAATTTAGAAAGTTCGTAGAGTGCAAACTCGATGTCATCAAAACGTAATTCATACTGATAGTAGGGATCTACCTGCCTTGGTCTTGTTGCCATATCCTTGATATAGGGGTAATATTTTTCCTGTGGCTCCAGTCCTTGTAGAATAGTATATGCGGATCTTAAATAATTGTGTTTGATAAGCACTTGTTCAATCGTTCTATTTTTTGCTTCTTCGGTTTTCCAACCTGCCTCCTGCAAAATGTCATCAGAAACGGTTCTGTCCCAGATACCAAACTCCCCGGCATCAGTGAACACAAGAGCAGTGTCGTCCAGGTGCCCCATTATTATGTCGAAATGATCAAAGGATTTTCGTTGCAGCATTTCGCGGAAAGCAGCGGTTCGTATAATGGGATGCTCCGAATTGCCAAGACGGACAAGTTCTGCATCGGTCGCCATATGTCTGAAGACGCTGTCACTATGCATTACGATTCCTTCGTCAACTACTTTTCTCAGGTACGGCTGAAGTTTTTCGCGGAAGTCCTTAATGGCATAGGGATACGTGCCGTCCTTGTCGCACGAAAAAAATGTGAATGCGAGAATGAGGTATATAAATTGTTTTGATCTTAGCATATCATTTTATTGCGAGATAAGTAGTGTTGCCCTTATATCTCAGGAAACCGGAAACCCTCGCTTTTTAAGAGTTCTGTTGACTGGCTTCTTTGACCGGGTTGCCATTTCCTGCGCGGGGTTTCTTCCTCTCAGCCTGCCTTTCTGTGTACTCTAAGTACCAGTCAACAAGTGGATAAAAGTTGAGGATCGCATATAAGATAAATATTCCCAATGATAGCAACTGTACAGGTGGTGTTGATATGGGACCGATTTTAACCCATGAAGTTGTAATACCTGGTGTTATCGCAATTAATGCAAACGCCGCAAAAAGAAGGTATAACCCCAGTAAGATCGTAGCGTATTGTAAGTTTTTAAACAAAACAGCCACCAGGATCAAGTACATCAAAAGCCCCGCGTAATGGCGCCAGGTTGCGATGTAATCAGTTGTTATAAAACTTATCCAGCAATATGTTAGCATTGCTCCCACTATTATCAGGGGAATGAGCACCGGCATTATCTTTTTTTTCATAAAATGTATACTTAGTCACCAAAAAATTTGAAATGATAGTTTACCTCGAACGCTTCGATGCCCGGCAAGTCTTCCAGGGACTTACTGCGGGAATCTTTGCAACAGAAGATAAAATGCTCGTAGTCTTCAAGTGTACACAGGCACCGTTCTTTGCTGTGTCTGTACAGTGGTAGCATTTCCCGTGCAACAATCTTCATTGGTACTTGCCTGGGGCTCCTTTTTTCAGAAGCTCTACATGTAAATTATATCAAAGCTCATGATTTGCAATCCGTTTTCGAAACTGGAGCTGTCGGTCAGCTGTAACTTATACATAGACGATGAAGTTCCAAATAGTTTGATTCCTTTTCCTAATATCAAAGGGTTAAGTTTTAGTTTCAGGATGTCAATTTTCCGATTGTCCAAAAGCCAACCTGCAAACATTCCACCACCACAGAGGTATATATCCGTTCCTTCCTCTCTTTTCAGTTTGTCGATTTCAAATAGGTCCAACCTTGTCACCTGCACTTTTGGATCAGGATTTTCAAGTTTCAGGTTGTCAGAGAAAATGAAATGCCTCATATGTGGGTAAGCAGGTTGTCCTGGTTGTAATCCATAATTATAACCAAATTCATAAGTGTGTCTTCCCATAATTACAGTGTCAAAACCGGCGAGATCTGCCAAATATTTGTCTACGCCATTTCCTGTTCCCACAAATCCACTGATGTCGTTATTTACACCACAAATAAATCCGTCAATCGAACTTGCCACGTAATAGACTATCTTTCTCATGCTGTCACTTTACAATTTCTTGTTACGATGTTATAGGGTTTGGCTTGGATCATGTTAACTGTACAAACGCGGGATATCATTTTTGTCCGGGTTAAAAACTACCACAGTTTCATTATCTATGAGCATCCTTACTTTCGCCATTATACTTTTAATGGATCGTCCTTTCTGTTCAGTCGGTATCTGTAATATCGATAAAAGTAATCTCACTTTTTCTTTTGTCAAACAACATTACAGAAAAGTCCCACGAAATATCATAAAACCAGTCTGCGGACCGGATGTAGGTTGATATGCTGAGAATTTCATCAAACCGGTTTTGAAACTCTTCTTTTACAAAATCCGTAGCAATCTTCCACGCAACTTCACTACTGACATTCTTATAAGCTCCGCCGTGGCCAAGAATTCGGGCTAGTTGTCCAGGCAAATCGTAAATGTCGGATGCATTCCTTATCACTTTAACTGCGGGTTTGACTAAGGCGATCTGTAGGTTGTCCCGATAGTTTTTTAATTCAGGTCGACCTAATAGATTTTCTGAGAACCCTATTTCATCCAGGCGATTTCTTGACGCGAACCAGGCAAAGTTCAGGTTGCCCGATAGCTTAAATCTATGCAGTAGACCTCCTCCATTTGTGTGGGTATCCTTAATATTTTGCATAAATGTCTCTGCAGCCTGGGAAAATGTCTCAACGGATGTTATTGTGATGTCGTCCCAGAGCGTAAGTAAGTCTTTATCCGCAGGTCTGACCTGGTCCCACATACGCCTCATCTTCGCTCCGGTGATGTTACCATCTACCTCATCTAAAAAATTCCAGTAGCTAACCCTAAGTATTTAGAAATAACCTTTACACCAAATTACATTAATTGCGTAGACGGCCATATTAGCATCATAATTTCAAATAAGAAGCGATTTATCTGGTTTAGGTGGCAAGATAAATCTATGCCCAGAACCTTCCCCCGTCTTAAAATCCTGTTTTCGTTTTGCATAATAATGTATATGGTCTCATCATCTACCCTTGCCCGGATCAGTCCTGGCACTGCTGCAGGTTTTTTCCTATATACATCTGGTG
>NZ_JBTLQG010000067.1:0-10773 GCF_054461535.1 Flavitalea antarctica | reverse complement strand
ACGGGGTCAACATCGTCCGGAACAGGGGGGTCAACATCCCCCGGAACACCGGGGTCAGTTTGCTCTGGAACATGGGGTCAGAATATCCCGGATTTTACACGTTACCTAATGGCTACATCGAATTGACAATTTTTATAATAGTTAATTGGGGTTAGGAAAAATTAGGAGAAATTAAAAAAAATCGACCCCCAAACCGACCACCGATTTCATCTTTAAATATTTTGCACTCCTAAGCCGTAACTAGGTTAAACGTAAATTTCAACCTACGAAAACAGGAGAGCAAAAAGCCGCAAAGTATTTACTTGGTACTTCGATGGGTGGCAATTACTACCGCTATACTCCCATTTCGATGGACTTCGCTGATAATCGAAGATTGCAAAAATGATAGTATCGAAGAAGGCATTACAAATCTGTTTATTTCGTGCCTCTTCATTTTTTAATACTTCTTCCATATAACAAATTTCGATTATAGAATTTTGAAATCTATGGCGGCTGACAGATTAAGTCTTGTCGATGTACCGGCATTAGCGTTCCGTCAGCATTAATGTATTACAAAAGTCCAATAGAATTAATTAGTTCGGCACTTGTCCTTCAGCCGGTATATTCGCAATCCCTGTTAACAGGAGTTGTTGTGTTTGAAAAAATTTGCCCTTTCAATCAACCGCTCTGCATATATTTTATCATCTGTTTTAAGATGGTCAAATATAATGAACTCCAACACTTCATTTAAATACAACAGAAGTAATGGCAGCTTTCGATAGAGATAATCCCACTGAGTTTCTATGCTCTTTTCTGTACTAAAAACAAAATTGAGGTTCTGTATTTCAGTCAGATTGTTTTTATTCTGTGTTGTAGATGGATGAAGGGCTTTATTAGACATATTTTTGATGCTGTCAGGGCTTCCAGGATTGAAAACTATATCATAAATGTCAACTGCTTTTATTGATTTAGAAAATAATGCTCCCTCGGAAATATGGAGCAATTCCTTAATGTCGTCTTCACTGAGTTTTGCCGTGTCAAATTTTTCTTCTGTATTAAACCTGTCGAGAAAGTCACTTGTAAAGTACAGTCGCAAAATGACCAGTAGATTATAGACGAATGGCTTTCTTATAAGTGCCAATGTGACTGTTAGTCTCTTTTGCAAAGAGGCAAGTAGTGCAATTTGCATAAACTGGCAAATGTCAGCTATTAAGGCATTTAATAAATTGCTTATATTTATCTCACTGTGTTTGTCATGCTCACCAGAACGGAGTAAGTAATCAAGAATATGTTCTCCTTCAAGAAAATAAGGCTCTTTTGTGAACTGCAAACTTTGAACTCGCAAATTCCTATAGTCGTCTTTAACAACGAAATCTTCAATTTGGTAAAGCAAAAATTCACATGACTTGTGGGATTGTTGAAATTTCTCGGGAAGGTAGAAAAAGTCAAATCTTTCATTTCTCATAAGTAAAGGGAAGTTAGGTCATTGCCTGCTAACGGACTGGCGCTTGCCGATGTACCGGCGTTAGTATTCCGTCCGCTTAAATTTATTACAAATTTTAATAGAATTGGATGGTTCAGCACATTCTTGTCAGCGGGTATATTGGCAATCGCATGTTAGCAGCGGCTGGTTTATAAAACGAAATTCACCATTTCTTTTGCATTACCTTTTTCGAGCAAGCCTGATTGTTCTGCTTGCTGATAACAATTCACCAATGCTTGCTTCATTGCAATCATGTCGCCCTTCCAAACTGGCTTTAGATGCTTCACCCATAATTTCAACTCTTCTTCACTCGTCATGCCAGCCTTCACTTTTCCAGCCATCAATTTTGCAACACTCAAGATTGTCTCACTTAGCTCTTTGTCTATAACATCTTTTGGAGTACTCCATTTGCAATTTGAGAAAACATCAGAATAGAATGCCAATTGCTTCAGATTATCTAAAGTCTGTCTATGAGAACTTCCATCATCTACGGTCTGTCTCATTTCTTCCATGTACCTTGCACCTTTCTTAATTAATTCTGGAACAATCCAATCAGTATTTTTAGATGTGTGCGTTCTATAGTTTTGCCAACCCTTTTTAAGTTCCTTCGGGTCTTCTTCTAAAAGTATCATGCGCTTTATTGCAGGCTTTCCCGCCTCTTCAATTGCCAAGATTGCCAAAGCCGTTGCTCTCTCGTATCGACCATTATCGTGCAGGAGAATAGCATCTTGCAATAGCGACCTCACATTTTCAAGTGCAGCTTTGATCCCCTTTGCTGCATCTTCTGGCGTTAGTTTTTGATTGTATTGTCTTTTTCTCATGAGTCGCAGCTAAAAGTTGTATTTACGCATGTTCTCGTTCAGTTTTCAATTAATTATTAATTGAAAACTGAACAACCCTGCTGCTCAAATTTAAAATAAGCAATCTAAAACCAAAAGGAACTGAAAATTAGCTAGTCGCTTGTAAGGCACTAAACTTAAGCTCAGGTAAAATTAAAAGGAGCAAGAGGGTATTAAAAATCAAGATTGAGGACATTATAACCATTAAACCGACCACCGATAAAAACGAACATGTCATAATTAATTGATTTACGGATAACTATGGATTTTGTTATTCCGGAAGACAGGATTCGAAAGTGCTTTGTAACAAGCTGACCGTCATCCAACTTATGACTTTCCAGGTCGCTGACTCACCAGATGACTCACTCATTATTGTCATCGTTGGCGTTAGCTTCAAAACTGTAATCGTCGGGTAGCACAAGCCAACCCGTCACGTTACAGCTTGGAAATTTTTAGTTGTAAGTTCCTAGGTACTTCGTTCATCTTCTAAACTGTAGTGAAGGAACTGAATGAAATGAATGAAAAGAACTATAACCAAATTAAAATAGGGCAATAAAGAAGCTCAACTGTAGAGATTCCGCAGGCGCTAATCCCTTAACAAGTTAGCACAAACCCAAACTACTAAATATGAAGGGTATGCCTTTACTGCAAGGCCTAGGTAGCCCGCTTAGCAATGTTAAGGCTGTAAAGTGCCGTGCAAAAACCAAAACTATATCCCAAGCTTTAAATTTGGCATTGATTGGTGTTGTAAGTATCCTTTTTCCCAGACACAATGTCTTGTCCATCAAACGTTTTCTAAGCATAGACAACGGTTGTTAATACTGCGATGCGCCCTTCGGTCGAATTTGTATACTTCCAGTTTAATAGGCAATCACAATCCTAATCTGGCCAGGGCAATCTTTTATCTTTTCTAAAAAGAAAACATCTGAAGTTTGATTTTACGTACTTTGCCCGTGTCTTGTACTTGCTTTATCAGAATTACTTTGCTCAGTAGTACAAAGCGGTTCTTATCACAACCGGTCCAATCAAGCCCGATTCTAACAGTGGTAAGTCCTTTGAGTAATGCTTCCACGTGGTGAACGTTTCATCGCCGGCAGCCGGTTTCGGTTCATTTGTCTTGTACCATTCCGGTAAGGCATGAATGCCTCCACCACTCAGGGCTGCAAATGGACGTATAGCCGGATTGACCGGTGATATTGACAGGAGTCCGCTACCTGCTCGTCACCAATCAAGCGATTGGGCCAGGGCCGCTGGTATTGGCGGCCTGTTAATCCTTTACCAAATGATTAAGGCTGCAGTTCGAAACCGAACTATAAAAGCACGGCGAAGATCAGCCTTACCCGTCGCAATAAGTGAAGGAAGGCGGAAGAAATTACTGCCTTCAGCGACAGCAGGCCTTTCTTTTAAGAATGCAGTTGTGTTGGTATTAGTAATGAGCGTTCCGAAAAGCAGGCCATTGCGTATTTAAGATCACAACACTTGTCTGCTGCTTTATTGAACCAAAATCAAGCTATAATCTCTTTTAAGCGCCACGTCAGTTCAACGGCTTCTACGGCACCTGCATTACTGAAATGGTCAAGCAACTTCACTAGGTTCCTGAAGTTTCCCTGGTCCTCAAGGATGGCCCGATGATCACTCAACAGTTTTTCTGTAATCAAAATAATTTCTTTTGTCGCTGATTGATCGTAGTGCAGACTGTCAGCCGCCGCACACGTGACGACTTTATCAAGCATATCCAGCACATATTGGGGTGAGATGTTCAGGTGGCCGTGTAGTAGTTCAATGAAGTGGTACCCGGTCCGTGCGAGCATCACGCCATTATTAATCTGCAAAGATCTGTCAACGAGGATATTCAGTACTGGTTTGATTTTATCGAAAAACGCCGTCATTCCTTTTAACGAGACAGGATAATTGTTACTTTTCAACCCATGCCCTGTAATCAATTGCAAAGTGTCCACGATCTCATCAATGGCTGCAAAATCATGGTTCACTGCAGTATCGCTCAATCCCTTGTCCTTGATGGAATTGAACGACAAGATGAGGATGTCCTCAATGAGTTTGAATAAGGTATTATGCAGATGATGATTGTCTTCGTAGCAGTTGTTTATGCTGCGGATCCAGCCATCTAATCACCTGAACCAAGACCATTCTTCTAAAAGGATAGTATTTAAGGTTGGTATCAAGAATGTTTTTTGTAAACTCGTGACCTTTCCTCCATAATTTCAGCACAGTCAAGGCGAAAGAGTCGACGACTTTGGAATCTTCTATGAAAGTTGCGAGCCTAGTGTTGGCTACCTCCAGCGCTTTGTGCACGCGGTCACTATCCTCCTCGATGATGTCATCGAAAGTGATATTATGTAGGAGCGATATCAGACAATTGCCGTCCAATTCTGTTTGGAACCTGGAATACATTATGGCCCAAAAGTCGTCACGGAATTCTAGCATGGCCCAAGCTGCTTGCAGGCACTCGATCACACAATATCGGACTGCGGAATCATTGTCAACTGCATGGCGGAGCAGCATTTTTAGTATTTTTTTATCGCGAGAATGCACCAAATTGTTTCGCAGAACAATAACCGCATCATACCGCGGTTCAGACTGACGCAGAAAATACTGGCTTTTTGCCGCTCTAAAATCCGTCGGAATGTAAGATGGGTTTCCTAACATGTTTGCTGCCATTTCATTCATGAACAGTCTTTGCTCAGGCCGTACTGCCACAACTGCGGAAAACTGAATTAGCTTTTTAATAATCTCAACATCGCAGATATGTCGAAAATGTTTTTTTCCCTGCGGAGAAATTGATGCAATTTCAAACAAATCAATTATCAGCTTCCATTCTGCTTCATCAATTTCCTTGAGTGTCGGGAGATGATTATTCGCTTTTTCGAGCTGACACAATTTCCCATAGGTGTCAACGTCTGCAGGAATATGGGGATTCAGATCTCTTCCTAACATCGCTTCGTCCACCATGACGGAATCTCTTTCGGTGATGATCCGTACGCCGCTCTGTGGTCGTTCATTTACTAGCTCTCCTAAGCCGTCAATCAGTGATTTGGTTTCATTGAGTTGCAAGCGTTCACGAGGTATACACCCAATCATTTTTCGCTTGATGCCTTCTATCCATTCGAGACTCCCGTATTCCCCCTTATCGTCCCTCTCTAGATCCAAAAGCAATTTCTCAATGTTGACTTGGTCTTCCTGACTTAGGACCGCAAACCCGCTTTTGAGCAATTCGCTTGCATGGAACTGTGTACTTGAACATAAATAAAGGGAGCCGTTTTGTAATAGCTCTCGAGTAATAGTTAACAATTCCAACGGGTGCTTTTGACATAAACGGAGCAGCAGATTCCACCACCCCGAAGCCGATGCAGTCTTTGCGATCAATACGAGTAATCGGGTTAGATCATTCCAGTTTTTTTCTTTCGCCAAAGACTCCAGAAACGCCTCCACGGTAGTCAAATGGCATTCTGGCCCATGATCAGTGTCAAGAGAACTTGTGCCAAGGTAATCGGGTACCAATTTAGATTTGTGACCCAGGAAACTGCAGTCAAATGAATTATTTAAAAAGGAAAATCCCTTCTTTTGCTTAAGATATGGATCTGTGATTGTGATCGCAATCTTTATGGCCATAGCAGGCCCGATTGTTAAAAGCTGCGAAAACGATTTTTCCAGTCTATACTGGACAATATGGTAATCCTGTTGCCGATTACTGGTCAGCATCATTGCGGCAGAGCCCAAATACGTCTCTTTGCGGCTTTCTTCTTTATGATGGTATAAGGTTTCATAAATATTCCCCGCGAGTTTTGCGTCTTGCACCGCAATCAGTAGCAAGTGTTCTGCAAGTTCTTGAAAATAACGAATGTAGAAGTTTGAGATGGTACGTTTTTCACGGACACGAAATTCCAATAACTTTGACATGTTATGGGATCCAACAAAAACAATCGTAGCCGTCGTAAATACGATGACGCGTTTAAACAGGATGTTCTAAAAATGATCGAATCAGGCCGTTCGGTGCCTGATGTTGCCAATGCGCTTGGCGTGACTAGTTCGCTTATTTATCGGTGGGTTAAATTGGCTGACGCTACGTCTGTTAAATCACCCGCCCAATCTTCACAGCCGAACTATGACCCTGAAAAAGTCGCTCTTCAAAAAAAGATCCGGGAGCTCGAGATGGAGCGAGAAATTTTAAAAAAAGCCTTGGGCATTTTCAGCCGGCAGACTCAGTAGTTGTTTATCAGTTTATCGCCAATCATCATGGGCAATATCCGTTACGCGATTTATGCCGGAGCATGGGTATAAGCAAAAGTGCATATTATGACTGGCGAAAACAAAGTACCTACAAGTTGTCAGAATCAAGAGAGCACATGGAACAGCAGGTTAAAGAAACTTTTGTAGAGCACAAAGGCCGTTATGGTGCTCGACGCATCATGCATGCTTTGTCACAAAGCGGACTGAAAATCAGCAGGTATCAGGCGGCTAGTGTTTTACGAAAATTCGGTTTAAAAGCGATCCAGCCGAAAAGCTATGTACCGAAGACAACCGCCAGCAGGCACTCGTACGCTGTAAGTCCCAACCTGTTAACTAGCACCTGGTGGCCGCAGCAGGTCAATCAGGTGTGGGTGTGTGACATTACTTACGTACCATTGAAAGATAGCGGCTGGTGTTATCTTGCTGTAATCATGGATCTTGTATCACGAAAGATCATTGGATGGCAACTTGCTGATAATATGAAGGAACAGTTAGTAATAGACGCACTTCGAAAAGCGCTGGGAAACCGGAAAAAGTTATATAATCTGATTATACACTCAGATCGTGGTGGCCAGTACGCTTCCAGCTTGTATCGGGCAATTCTTCGCAGGTACGACATTGATCAAAGCATGAGCGAGGCTGATAACCCATACGATAATGCATTTATGGAATCCTGCTTTAGTCGCATGAAGGTAGAACTGATGCAGGATAAAAGCTACCAAACCATTGAAAGTGCCCGCACCGAAATCTTTGAATACATCGAAGAATATTACAACAGAAAGCGACTTCACTCATCGATTCAATACAATAGTCCAGACACCTATGAACAACTGATACAAAAACAATTACCTTTGAAAAGCACAAACAATCGGCGATACATTATACCGAAGAAAGATTTTAGCGAAAGGGGGATCGACCCCCTTCCGCTAAAGCACAAACAAAACAGCTCCTCATTACCCAAAGAAGGGGAGATATTTTTTCACTAAGAGAATTTGGTGTCCGGCTAAAGTGAGCCACCTCAGTTCTCCACTGTAAGCAAGGACAGCACCTCTTTGATTAAATGCTTGGTTCGCTTACTTGATTTGCGGTAACATTTGCACACATTTTCTATTCCCCACTGCGCGCCGTTAGCGTCGTAAAATGCGGGATTGATGGCAGTCTTTCTTTTCGTTAATACATGCTCGAGGTAATTGTCAACCGCATCGGCCACCAGTTTCACTTGGTCCTTACTAGAATTATTTGTAAGAGATTTGACCGCGTTATCCAATTGGCAACCCAGCGAATACACAAACGGGTCAGCAAGTTGCTGCGAGAGTCGATGAAGCAAGATAATATCGCGTGACCTGACTTGATCGCGGTTGATAAAGCGCAGCCCATCCAGCAATTTTTTAATCAGCTGGCTTTTTCTTTCCTCATCACTGAGCTGGATGACAGGAGACAAGTCTTCCAGACTCCTGTAGGCACTTACCAATACAGGGTTTAACACCGACAGATAAAAAAGGCGAAACAGCGGCTCATCAACCCTCGCGATAAGATTAAAGTGGTGCCAAAAAATACTTCTTTCCTTTCTCCATAACCGTGAAAAGTAGTAAATGTAGGAGGGCCGAAAGATAAAAGGGAGCTTTTCATTTTCACGGATTTGCTCGATCAATTCCTTTCCGCTGTGATGAATAAATAAGCGGGACAGCGCATAGTCAAATATTATATTGTGGCGAAATCCCGTGTTGTGCGCATCAAATGAGGAGTCCGCTAAAACACCGTCACTGACGAGCTGTTGATATTCGTCAGCGTTTGCGTATTGTAAGACGTCGGCCTTTTTACAAGTCAGCTTCTGCGCAAGCGCTAGCTTTTCTGTTAGGTCATGCAAAAGTATCTCTTTTGCAGAGTCTTTTTCTATCTTTCTATCCCAATAATAACTGAGCAGTTGCTCTTCTGTTTGTATCGTCTCAATTTCATACTCGTTTGCTATGTTTTCAGATACAAGCCGTTCAAACAGATTCAGAAAGAAAGGTATCGTTAGTAATTGTCTAAGTTCTGTTGTAGATTTTTGGTAGACCGAAAAATATACCTTACAATGCTTTATCGCTTCCTCAACTTCTTCTCTGGTAAAGGCCGGGACATTGAACGTCCGGCAGCCTACGGGGCTCTCAAGTGATTTGTGTGGAAACAGGTCTATAAGCGCGGCTGACTTTTGCGCGTCATATAAGCGGCAAGTGACGATGATATTCCAATTGCCTTCTAACTGATTTCTTGCTCTACTGATGAACTTAACAATTTTACTGCGTAGTGCTGCATTCCGAGCAGTGTCAAAGGCGTCGAAGATCAAAATATGTTTTTTGTCCTGTGTCACTGTAGGAACATTCTGCAGTTCTTGCAGCCAGTTCACAGACAAGTTCAATTCTCTTCCGATTTCCTGATCAGTCGCTTCAATTAAATTATCGATCTTTATCATGGCGCAAGTAAGGCCGATATCCCAACAGTAAAGATTCTGTTGTTGCACTAAGAAACTTTTTCCCACACCTGGGTGACCAATAATTAGTCCACTTTTGCTGACAGAATGTAAACAGTTCACTTAGGAGATTGTTTCGCCGAATCGCTAAAGCGGTGTCACTATATAACTTTGACGTTGTTCGTAGCAGTTTTGTGTTCGTGTTCACCTGCGCATTCGGCCAAATATCGGGATAAAACTCGTTCAAAATTTCATGAATTCTCCTGCGGTCTTCAATGACCGGGTGCTGATTGATCTTCATGATCAATTTATCGATATCAAAGCCTTCATAATTATATTCTTGTTCCTTTCTATACTTCAAGTACTTTTTATCAACCCGCCCAATAAATAGGAGGCAAAAGTGATCATATGTTTTATACAACTCTTTTTTTAGTATCGCTTCTATAAAAGATCTGAATTTTGCTTGGTGTGCTTTAGTGGACGTGATTTGGAATGCGACTTTGGCCGCGTCGTCGCGTAGGTCAATGGTATCCGCGTTAGATTTTTGATCGTTATTATTCACTAGCTGAAACGGAAAAATGATATTTAAAATTTCGCAAAATAAGGTTTCCGCATGGATCGCGGCATCATGCAAATTTCCGTTATTATTTACAGTAATAAGGTCGGAGATCAACACTAGCTTTCGTGCAATTAGTGACGCGTAAGGATCAAGACTCATGGGTTCTTATTGTTTCGCCATATCAGGGACACACAATAGTAGCGATTCATGCTAATTTAGACAAATGTCGATGATACAAAAGTTAAACGAAACGCTATCTTGGGAGGGAAAAGGAAGAAGAAGCGAAAATGTGCTGGGACAACGTCTATTCAAAGCATTTGGACGAATGAATTTGTTTGACAATATGAACACAATTGACCATTCAGGCTCAGCAACGCCAAATGCTGGTTGATACGATGCTGCTAATTTCCATGACGTTTTAACAACTGAGCGCCGTAGCACATTCCGACTGACATTCATTATTTATCTAGCCGCCAAGAGGTTTGCTGGCTAGGGAGCCGTATTTAGCTTATTTTGGTGGCTTCGACATCCCAGCAGTATATTGTTCGAGGGTATATGCGGCTTCGAATTCAGGGATATTGCTCGAATATCGGTAAATCTATGTCTAACTGGAAAGTATGCGCAGTAAACCCTACTCTGCCTGTAATTCTGGGATTTTGGTTTGGTTTTTCGCTTAAGATTGATCCCGAGACGTTTCAGCTAGTTAACTGAGTCTTCTGGTTACTAATTTTTACAGATAGTTCTATCGTTGATCAGGTAGTCGCAATTTTGCTTTTCTAGGTGCTTTAGTAAATTCTCTATCCGAAATATAGTATTATGTTTAAATTGCGTTGTAAATAGTGCCCGTCTGCAATAAAGGGGGATGAGGTGGCTCATTTTAGCCGGACACCAAATTCTCTTAGTTAAAAAATATCTCCCCTTCTTTGGGTAATGAGGAGCTGATTTGTTTGTGCTTTAGCGAGAGGGGGTCGAGCCCCCTTTCGCTAAAATCTTTCTTCGGTATAATGTATCGCCGATTGTTTGTGCCTGATAAAGGTAGATCATTTTGTAACAGTTGTTCATAGGCTTCCGGGCTGTGATATTGTATTCCTGAATGCAATCGTTTTCTGTTATAATACGCTTCAATGTATTCAAAAATTTCGATGCGGGCATCTTCAATGCTCTCGTAGTGTTTGCCTTGGATTAGCTCTGCTTTCAATCTGCTGAAGCAGGATTC
>NZ_JBTLQG010000066.1:0-12598 GCF_054461535.1 Flavitalea antarctica | reverse complement strand
TCTTACTACCTAGATTGTATCTAAGGGTGGGGTCAACATCCCCCGGAACACTGGGGTCAAGTTCGCCGGAATATACAGTAACGGTTAGTTATTCGGATTATGAATGTATAGTGCTTGATTTCTTGATTCTGATGAAACCTTTTGCAGTACTGCGTTTCCTGACGTGATATAAAAGAAAACACTTATTCGGAAATTACTATGGCTTAACAGTAGTTCTACTGATTTCTTTGCGGGTGAGCAAAAATGATGAAATAATTTTGACAAAGTGAAATGGGCAATATAGTTTTATGCGATCATACTAAACCATACGCCTAACCGAACATTTCGCGTTTCACAGCCTTATCCATTCCTATCTATCAACCACAGTTTTTCGTTTCCCACAACCCCTTAACCATTTAACTGCTTCCAATGCGCTCGAGAAAGTCTTGCGCAATAGTCAAACTCATTTTGAGTCTTGTATTATTGTGCGTGAATGCTGCTACTGCCCAAGGTAAATTCATATCCCAAAATGGAGATGCGGGAATCTCAAAGATTACTCCAATCTCCCAATTGTTTATAGGTGGATCAACAAGTACAATAGCTCCATCACTAAATTTCAAGAAGTCTATTCTTAATCCTGATGTTGACCAAGGTGCAATTTCACGGAACAGTTATTGGAACGGATCAACTTTTGTCAGACAGAATCAATCAATGACGGACATTAGGTTTGGTTCTTATCCGGCATTTCACGATATCAATACTTCTTTTGTTGTTTTGTACCCAGAGTTAATTCAATTCGAATTCCTCTCTCGACGAATGTCTAGTGTTTTGTTATTTGCTACCGGGTGACCGTTACCCGCATGTATCGTTATGAATATAGCTCTACTAAACTTTAAATACAAGCCATGCTTAAAGAGATTTGCTGTGCCGCTTTGCTTACAGCATACTGCCTAATAAACCCAAACCTTGCAAAAGCTCAGATCTTTGATACCAAAGGCGACGTTGCTCCCGCTGAAATCAACACTGAATTTTTGAAGAGTATACACAACAGTGTAAACCTTCAGTCAGGAAGCCTAAATTTTCCTGTACACTTGTTCTCCCTTAAAGTGGATGATGGTCTCGAAATTCCAGTATCAATCACCTATAGTGGCAGTGGCGTAAAATATGGCCAGCTCCCAGGCGAAGTAGGACTTGGATGGTCTGTTTCTCTCAACTATAGAATTACCCGAACTGTGTATAACAGGCCTGATGAATATTATACAAGACCTACTGCGCAGCAAGTTTTTAATTTGATTGGAACCAGTCAGATATCTAGGGATCAGCAACTCACGCAATATACATGGGGACTTCCAACTAATGGAGGTATGCGGCTTAAGAACGGTGACGTAGAAAAAGATGGAGAGTATGATATATTCGATTTTCAAACGCCAATTTCGTCTGGAACATTTGCGATCGAAGATGTTGCAAACAAAGTGGTGGTGGCTGCAAATGATGCGCTGACAAAATTTGACTACGTTACGGATGCTGATGGCATTCGCGCCTTCACGTTGAAAGATCCAATGGGCAACGAAATCATTGCAGGTCTCGATAATGGAAACTATCTCTCTGAATTCAACATTCTATATCCAGGTAAAAAAGCTTCGAGCTCATGGCCTGTAACGAAGCTTACAACTGCCAACAATAAAATAGTGTCTTTTAAATATGATGACGTTAACGTTGCTGAAGGCATGCTGGCAACTGAGCGTACCGTTAGTCTTACCGAAGCATATCATCAAAGTTCTCTGTACTCACCAAACTCGAGTTTCAACAATATTTACGATGGAAGTTCAGGTTCAAGAAATACTTATCTCACCAAAATGATCACTTCTCAATATGGCAAGATCGTCATCGTGAGAGCAACCAATTCTGCATTGATCAATGAGATCGCACTCTATGACGCAAAGGATAAGTTGATTAGGAAAGTAACGTTCACCAGAAGCTATACAGATGGCTATCATTTTCTCGACAATGTTCAGATTTTCGGTGGCGACCTTGCAAGAGTACAGTATTATCAATTTGAGTACTTCGACCGAAATTTAACTGGTTTTGTTCCCGATATCTGGGACAATCTGCGCAGTCCTCACGGAGGTCAGGTTCCAACTACTGAAAAGCATTACCCAGATATTATTGGTGGCGCCACCTACCTTGATCAGAACTATCCAGTAGAACAACCAGTTTCACTTTACCTTGGTTCGGGGCTTACGAATCGCTCACCACAGGGTACACCAAGATATTATTCTTTGAAGAAAATTATCTTCCCTACCGGAGGTTCCATCACCTATGAATACGAACCCAATTATTACCGGGATATGTTGGGCAACGTTAAACAAGGACCCGGAATCAGGATATTTACAACTTCCACTTTTGATCCTCTCTACAACAAAACAACGCTGTCAACCTATACTTACGGAACCAATGAAGATGGTATTGGACAGATTCCTGTTGAAGTAGATGCAAAAACTTTTTGTTTAGATCAGGTGAATCTTTATGTAGATCCACAAAGTCCGCCTGGGATTACATTGTTTAAATATGGACGTTCACGCACCTTCTCTAATTCAATGATCGCAGATCAGGATCCTTTTTTTGCAAGGTATAATACTGTATCCTATCCACAGGTTACGGTAAACAACGGAACGGGAAAGGTGAAATATTTTTACAAGTGGCGTAGGGAAGGTATTTGGGGCCAGGCGCCAACTAACCAATCTTTCAGTGGGTCTTTCAGCAATTTCAATTTTTCCAGAGAATTTCCGAATAGTTTTTTTCATGAATATAATCTCTGGGTCAAATCAACCCTGGATAAAGTCGAGACCTACGATGCCATCGGAAGTCTGAAACAGACAGAAAGCTTCAACTATGACCTGTACGGTGCCAAAACGCTGATTGGGCTTAAGGTAAAGCCATTTGCCCTGTTCACGAGCGGTAGCTTTAATCCTTCGAACAACTATTCATATCCCAACATTGAATCTATTTATGATTTTGCTGCATACTCCATAAATTTTGGATCGGAACTACTGACTTCGAAAACAGTAACTGAAAACAGGGACGGTAAATCATTTATCCAGAAGACTGACTATACCTACAATCAGTTTGATCAGGTAATCAAGGAAATTTCGTATTCGAGTGATAAAAGTGAGCGACAGTTTGAATACACTTATCCTAATAATCTAGCAGGACTTACCGCTGGAGACGCTATCACGCAGGATATCCTCAAGATGCAGCAGCGCAATCTTGTAAAGGATTGGATTGAAAAAAGGGAAAGTGTAAAGAGGATTGTGAATGGAAATCCCCTTACGCAATTTGTTGGTGCCAAATTCAACTCGATCTATTCTGGTACCAGTAAACCAAGAACAAGTTATAATCTAACCCCTCCAGCGCCTATCAGCAATTTTAATCCCGTCGCTGTTAGCAGTGGCCAAGTGACGATAGACTCAAGATATCAGAAGTCACTTTCTCAAATTTCAACAATTGACAATGTTGGGAATATCTTGTCGGGTATCGACAAAACCGGTGTGCCGGCCTCTTTTGTATGGGGATACAACAAATCCTATCCAATCGCTGAAGTGGTCAATGCAAATGCCAACGAAGTTTTTCATAGCAATTTTGAAGAGGGTGGTTGGGAAGGAACTCCCGAAGCGCAGATTTATTCTCCTATAACATCGTACGATAATACCCGATCTCACACAGGAAGATACTCAGGAAAAATTGTCAATTCATTGGCAGGTGAGTACATAGTACATAGTAATACCTGGATCACCATTTCTAATGCCGACTCCAAAAAATTTAAATATGCTGGCTGGGTTTATAGTACTGGTCCGGGTACTGAAATATTTCTCTTCATGAGGCGGGCAAATGAAACCAACTATTACTCCTATGTGACATCGGTTGCTACGAACGAAACGAACAAATGGGTTTACCTCGAAGGTGAATACCTCGTACCCGCTGACGTGACGAAACTTAACATCAGGCTTGATTGTAATGCCCCGGGAACAGCATGGTTTGATGATGTAAAAATCTGGCCAGCAAATTCAAAAATCGCAACATTCACTCATGATCCTTTAGTTGGAATCACGAGTCATACAGATATGAACAATAAGGTCAAATTTTTTGAGTATGACGGTTTTGGACGATTGAAGCTAGAGAAAGATGACCAGGGAAATATCCTTAAAACATATGAATACAATTATGTGAACGGCTATTAAGAAGCTGCAATCCTTCTTCGGTTGTTGTATGATAAACTTCCGATTTTGAGAAGCGCCAGCGATGTTTGAAGCTAATCTTAATTCGTTCTAACGATTGTTGATAAACTCACTCTAACTTAAGATCTCATGAATAAACTATTCTGCATTGTTTTTGCGCTATGGCTGGCCCCCGAGGTTTTGTTTTCGCAGAATACTTCCACCGCATTAGACCGGATCACCGATTTTCCCCAGCAGTTTTTTTCGAAGGTGCAAAAAAAATCGGCCCGTTTGGAAGAAAATATCGTTGCAGCCACTGATAAAACCTTGATGCGCCTCGAACGCCAGGAAGCTCGTTTGAAAAGAAAACTATCTCGCAAAGATTCCCTTGCCGCACAGAGAATTTTCGGAGATGTTCAACAAAAGTATTCTAACCTGAAAACGACATTCAATCAACCAGCAGCTGGTTCTGGGGAATACAATGCCTATTTAGATACGCTCAAAACAACACTTAAATTTCTTTCGACCAGCTCAACCTCAAGTATTGCAGGAAACAATCTCATTTCAGAAGAAAACACTTCGCATTCCAATCAGAAAATTTCATCGGAATCAAATAGAGCATTAGCCTCGATTTCACAGCCATCAGTAGCCGAAAACTCTTTACAAAGAATAAAGGGCTTAGAAACGAAACTTAACCAAGCGGATGTCGTGCGCAAGTATCTTCAAAATGAAAGGGCTAAACTCAAGGAAGAATTACAAAAATTCGGACTAGCAAAGCAATTTTCAAAGTACAATAAGGAAGCATATTACTATTCAGAGCAGATCCAGGAATACAAGCGCATTCTGCAAGATCCTGACAGGCTGGAAAGAAAGGCCTTGAGCATGCTTCATCAAATTCCGGCTGTGAAAAATTTTATGTCTAGAAACTCGGAGCTCGCCCGACTTTTCCCCCAACCGGCGGGGTATGGTTCCAGCCAGGCGTTGCAGGGACTTCAAACGCGCAGCAGTGTGCAACAGATTATTCAAACCCAGATTGGACAAGCACTTACGGGATCGAACGGCGATAATTTGGCGCAAACTACTATAAACCCTGAAGCCTTAATGAGGCAGAGTCTTCAACAGGCGAAATCGGCCTTCGAATCACTAAAAGAAAGAATTACAAAGGCTGGTGGAAACAATAGTGATTTTGATTTGCCGGGCTTTAAACCTAACACGCAGAAGAAGAAAACCTTTTTTGAACGTCTTGAGTTTGGTACAAACCTGCAAAGTACCAAGAGCAATGCCTACTGGCCTGTAACAACAGATATTGGTTTAGCTGTCGGTTATAAACTCAATGATAAAGCCGTGATCGGGATTGGTGGAAGTTATAAGATCGGATGGGGCAAAGACATCCGGAACATAGTAATAACACATGAGGGATTGTCTATCAGAAGTTTTCTTGATGTGAAACTAAAAGGAACTTTTTATATCACTGGAGGTTACGAACAAAACTACCGGCGCCAATTCGCCAACCTCACTCAATTGAAAGGAATCAACAATTGGCAGCAAAGTGGCTTGCTGGGGATTAGTAAGATTGTTTCAATAAAATCCAAATTTTTCAAAAAAACCAAAATACAACTCCTTTGGGACATGTTGAGTTATCAGCAGATCCCGAAAGAACAACCTCTGAAGTTTCGGCTTGGATATAATTTTTAGAAAGAAAGACATGAAGCCGGCGTTTTCTCTTCAGCCGCCTCTTAAAATAAAATGCCTGTCGATCATTAAAATTTTTAGACTGATGAAACCCGTTTCAATCCTGCGATTCATTTCAATTATTATTTGCATCCTACTATTTAGAGAAGGACAAGCACAAACACAAAAGCCGGAAGTACATATTCGGGTGGCATATCTGGACCACTCCAAACTTCGACGCGAATATTCCAGTTACGCCAGTTCAAAAACTGAACAGCTTAAAAAGTTCTCTGAGCTGAAAGCAAAACTTCAGCGCGAAACAGATCTGGAGAAAGAAAGTTTGAGTCAACAAGTGGCTGCTGACAGTGCAGTTGGTGGAACAAAAAGAAAAGAGTTACAGGAAAATTCTGCTCAGAAAATCCGTGCATTAGAGCAGGTGACTGAAACGGAAAAGAGGAAAATACATGATGAGAATCTCAAGATGATGCAGGACTTTGAAAGGAAAATCGCTTCCGCAATTGGCGATGTTGTACGTGAAAAGGGATACAATGATGTAAGGCCTGTAGGAAAAGATACTCCGAAGAACACCACCGATGACATTACGAATCTGGTATTACAGAAACTGAATTAACCCCTTATTATGAATAAGATCTCTAAACCTGCGTCAACTCGGTTGATGCAATTGCTGGCCATTGTGCTCGTTGCTATACTCTTTCATTCGAAAGCGTCAGCGCAATGTTATGATTATGTGTGGTTATATCAAGTATACCCCTACGGCGCCTTATGCGCTCCGCAAGCTGTGAGCCTTCGTGCGGAAGCTTCGAGTGCTAATGGTTACAACGGCGAGTTTCGACTCTATTCAAGTCAATTCACAAGCTATCCAATGCAAACGGGTTCAACACCTGGTAATAATTATTACGATTTTTATGTAAATGCAACGCAGGGCGGCGAAGTATGGGTAAGCTATTACGATTACAATTATGGTTGCGAAACTTATAGAACTCAATATTCATTTGTTATTTCCCCTGCGCCTGTAGTTACCCAAACGTATGCAAAAGTTTGTAACGGTTTAGCGAAGATTCAACTTGGGAGTAATGTGTCTGGTTCAACCTTCTATCTCTACAAATGGCAAAACTCACAGTACGAATACCAGGGAAGCAATTCGACAGGATATTTCGAGGTGCCTGCTTTCAATCCTGCAGATCAGTATTTATACTACGGTTACGCTTACAGCAATAATGGTTGTGGGAACGCTTCCTATCTGGGATTATACTTCGACATCGGCAACGTTCAAATACCTACGATAACTGGTCCCACCACGCTGTGCACTTCTACTCCAACGACTTTAGTGGCAAATGGAAACGCTTCCTACTATCGATGGTATAACAATGCCAATACCCAATTAGCTCAGGCATCTCAATATGCTGTTCCAACAAATCTTTCGATCGGCGCGCATACGTTCAAAGTAAAAGGATTTAGTACAAATGGCTGCGAGTCTGGCTTTGCAAGTATTACCATTAACATCAGTACCAAGCCCATCGATGGAACAATCACTGCTAATAAGTCGAAAATATATTTAGGTGAATCTGTAACTATTACCAGCCAGGGAGGGCTCGGAACACCCTATTATTGGTGTAGTAATAACGGCGGAGTGAACTGGAACGTATTTACAAATTCTTATGGTGGACAGTATAGTTTTGTGCATACGCCTGCTGCGACGGGAACTTATACTTATCATCTTAGAAATAGAACGGACTGTGGATTCTGTTTTGAGGGAGGTGCGAATAATACCTGTGAAGCCTATTCTGCAGTCACTGTAAAGGTTGAAGCACGCGAGAATATGAACTTTATGCGAATGAGGCAATTCAATAAAGTAGGTGTTACCACCGAGTATGATGCTGCTGCGCTGGAAGATACCAGGGACGTTGTGCAGTCAACACAATATTTTGATGGACTAGGACGATCCGTACAAACAGTTACCAAAAAGGCTGCCGATGCTTCCGGGGATCTAGTAACTGGTACTGAATATGATGCCTTTGGTCGCGAATGGAAACAATATCTTCCTTACGCATCGGGTTCAACAGACGGAAAGTTCAAGCCAAATGCTCAAACAGAACTCGCAGGTTTTTATACAACCCAGTTACCGGGCGAAATTTTTTTGTATTCTCAAAATCAATTTGAAAATTCTCCGCTGAACCGCGTGAGCAAGTATACGCCCGCAGGAAACGCATGGACAGGAAGTGATAGAGGAGTTGCCACGAAATTGTTAGTCAACACAACCGCAGACGTTGTACGGATATGGGAAGTAGCCCCAGGCTCATCAGGAAATTTTGGAACATACAGCACACCCGGTTCGTATCTTGAAGGCGAGCTGTCTAAAAAAATCACCATTGATGAGAATCAAAAACAGGTAATTGAATTCACCGACAAATCAGGCCTCATCATCTTGAAAAAAGTTCAGTTGGTAGCTTCAGCTGATAATGGCGCAGGACAAAATCACGACGGTTGGTTATGTACGTACTATGTTTATGATGATCTAAGCAAACTTCGTTCTGTGATCCAACCGAGAGGTGTAGAGCTATTAATACAAAATGGATGGGATATCAATTCGTTGGCAGGAGACATCCTAAAGGAACAGTGTTTCCGATATGAATATGATGCAAGGGGAAGAATGGTAATGAAAAAGGTTCCGGGAGCGGGCGAAGTGTGGATGGTGTATGATCGCTGGGATCGTTTAATAATGACACAGGACGCAAACTTGCGGCAGGGCAAGTTCTGGCTCACAACAAAATACGATGAGTTCAACAGGCCCATCATGACTGCTAAGCATTATGATGGAACCAACACAACAATAGCTGCAATCAATGCAAACATACAGGGAAATTTGGGTGCTTACTCAAGGTTTGAGCAAAGAAATAATTTGACTGCCCCATGCTATTCACTTTCGTTAAGCTATCCTACAGTTTCATCTCCGGAATTATTAACGGCAACATACTATGACGATTATGCATGGGTAGGAATGTACGGTGCCAGTCATCTTCGAAGCACAGAACATGATCAGTTTTTCCTTGGTACAGGCAGCGCACCTTATCCACAACCACCAGCACAAAGTTCGCGGTTAAACGGATTGGTTACAGGCCTGTGGCAAACCGCGGGAGCTTTAAGCACTCGTTATTATGATGCAGAGGGACGCATAATTCAAACACGAGCCTACAATCAAACAGGCAATTGGGATGTTCTTTCGAATCAATATTCATGGGTGGGTCAACCGCTAATCAACGTATCCAAAACCGTGAAGGGTGGAAGTAACGCGCAAACAACTGAAGTTATCTCCAAAATTAGCTATGATGCCTTGAATCGACTGGAGAAAGTAGAGAAGCGGTATCGTAACACACTTGTTAATGGAAACGCGCTCACTGGTTTTCAGACGATTGTACATAATGAGTATAATCGATTGAGCCAATTGAAGAAGAAAACACTGGGTAGCACTTTGCAAGCTCCATTGGAATATGATTATAATATCCGTGGATGGCTGTTGCATCTCAATAAAACTTATCTACAGAATACTAATAGCCGCGAACGTTGGTTTGGATATGAAGTGGCTTATGACAACAATCAGACATTATTTGCTGGATCCACATATGCCAATCCACAATTCAACGGAAATATTGGCGGCATCATTTGGAAAAGTAATGGTGATATGGAAACCCGCAGTTGGGATTATATTTATGATGCTTCTAACAGGCTAACATCAGCTGTCTTCAATCAGTTCACTAGTAACTATTTCAACAAACTGGCAGGTGTTGATTTTACAACCAGCGGCATCGCTTATGATGCAAATGGAAACATAGCCGGCATGAAACATAAGGGAATGCTTGCAGGAAAAATTGATGATATTGATGACCTCGTTTATCAATATATCCCAAATACTAACAGACTCAAGTTTGTTCGTGACCTGGAAAATAATGAGAATAGTGTGTTAGGTGATTTCAAAGAGTCTACTGTTAACAATTTAGACAACCTGAATAATAATACGGCAGACTATGACTACGATGATAATGGCAATTTGAAAGAAGACAAGAACAAAAAGATTCAAAGCATTTCATATAACTATCTCAACATGCCTGAAATCATTACAATGACAGGCAAGGGAACGATCACCTTTTCATATGACGCATTAGGTAACAAGTTAAAAAAAGTAGTGGCGGAGAGCGGGAAGTCACCAAAAACGACGATGTATTTGAACGGATTGGTATTTGAGGATGATGTTTTACAATTCATTCCACATGAGGAAGGCAGGATACGGTTCACACCTGCCACTGGACAGGCTGCAGCCAAGCTTAATTATGATTATTTTATCAAAGATCATCTTGGCAACACAAGAATGGTACTTACCGAAGAGCAACAGCAGGATATCTATGTAGCTGCAACTTTGGAAGGTAACATCAATACATCTACAGACGCTATATATAAAGAGAGAGAATATTACAGCATTGATCCCTTGAAGCTTAAGCCGAAGCCATCGGGGATGCCTACGTATCAAAACAATAATGGTAATCCGCCTTATAATCCTAATACCCTTGGAAATACCAATGCGAATAATGCTCAGGTTTACGAATTAAAGGCAAGCGGTGGCGCAGGGATATCGGGCCTCGGTATTGCCCTCAAAGTCATGTCTGGTGATGAAATTGTCATTTTTGGCAAAAGTTATTATGCACAAAATGGAACGGGGAACAATTACCAGGTGCCTGTACTAAGCTTGCTGGAAGGGTTTGTTGGCGCGGGCAGCAATCTGTTGGCCGCCAAGGGTGTAACGGGGTTAGGACTTAACACGATTCCTGCAATCACGGATGTTGTTGACGATTTTCTTAGTGATGGAAATAGAAATAATGGCACTGCTCCACGCGCTCATATCAATTGGGTCTTTTTCGATGAGCAGTTTAGATATGTTGATGGTGGATTTGACGGCGTAGCAACTACAGGTGGATTTAAATCGCACAATACGGGTTTGAAAACTGTGCCAAAGAACGGGTATGTATATATCTATGCAAGTAATGAAAGTGACGTTGAAGTATACTTTGATAATTTGCAGGTGATACATAACAGAGGACCGTTGCTTGAGGAAACGCATTACTATCCGTTTGGATTGACAATGGCAGGAATAAGCTCGAAGGCTGCAGGAAAGATGGAGAACAGGTTTAAGTTCAACAAAGGAACCGAACTGGATAGTAAAGAGTTTTCCGATGGAAGTGGGTTGGAATTATATTCTACTGAGTTTAGAAAATACGATCCCCAGGTTGGACGATTCTGGCACATGGATCCAATTGATGGTGGTTTCCGGCATTTATCTCCCTACAACTTTGCTAACAACAACCCGATCTTGCTAATAGATCCTTCAGGACTACTCTCGGATAGTTTACATCCAGACGTGTTGCCTGAAGTAATTGTGTATGCCTTCCCGAAAACGGAGAGAAGATTTCCAGGATTCTACTGGCCAACTTCTACCAAAAAAGAAATCAGCGACTGGCGCCGTGAAAAATATCAGTATGATTTCAGGCGACAAAGCGGTCAACGCGTTCTGCAGGGTGGCGAGTCAGAACTTTATAAGAGTAACGTTGAATCTTTCGCACGCCGCTACCAGGCCGAAGAAGATGGGCGAAAAATGGCTCTTGGAGCAGTGGTCGCCATCGCCTCGCCGATCGTTATAGCTGCGGCACCTGAAATTATTGCTGCAACGCAAACCGCTATTGCTACTACACAATCAGCAATTTCTGTTGCAGGCGCCACTATTGCCGAAGCAGGAATTGCCACTAATTTTTATGTGCAGATGGGGGCATACAACATGCGCAATGTTGCTTTAGGGGCAGTGCTTAGAAATATTCCACTGTCGGCTAGCATGGCAGCGCAACTGACGACAGTTGTAAATTCAACTGTAGACATTTCTGCAAGAACTATGTTTACTACCTTTACGGGTATTCAAAGAGTACTGACAACAATAAATGTTATGGAGCCTGGTGGACTGCCCTCAGATGAAATCTTATTTCCAAGAAGCTCAGTAAAGTAAGTTTAGACAATGAATGAAGATGATGTTTTAATGTACAGATTGGAATCTGTCTTCACGCGGATCCCGAATGATAAGCGCAACTATTTTCACACAAAATCTCTTGCCAATTTTGTATATCATTTAAAAAGTATTGACAATAATGAGCGACGCTCAGAAGTCAGTCAAACGATCGGAAGTTATCTCGATGAAGTAGAAGAATTATTGAAAGGAGAGGATTTGGAACCTGATATGGAATTGAGCGAATACCTGTTTAAAAAGTATCTGCCGGGCATTATAAAAACCTATGATGTTGATTTAAGATTTGTTCCCGTGCCAGGGAAGAAATCATATATACTGGTAATTCCAGCCACTATTATCATATTTTATTTGCTATGGGGCAATCAGGTACTTTTTGTCATCTTCTCAATCATACTTATCCTTAATTTCGGAAGAATTGCGCTTAAAGCGCGAAAACGAAAATTGTATGGATTTGGATATTGACGGGCTGAGATGGTCCAGTTTTTCCGGACACGAAATTCCAATAACTTTGACACGTTATGGAATCGAAAAAAAACAAGCGGCGTCGTCGTACATACGATGCCTCATTTAAACAGGATGTTTTGAAAATGATTGAATCGGGCCGTTCTGTGCCCGATGTTGCCAAGGCTCTTGGTGTAACCAGTTCATTAAT
>NZ_JBTLQG010000065.1:0-12818 GCF_054461535.1 Flavitalea antarctica | reverse complement strand
CGTACTATTGTTTCCAAACTTTCAAAGATCTTTCAGGCCTTTCTCGCCTCCCATTTTTCGTTGGGGTTGCAAAGGTAGGTGCCTTTTATATTTCAACCAAATATTTGAAAAGTATTTTTGAAATTTCTTTCATTTTTTCTCTCCATTTATCCGGCATTATTTCGAAGAACTCAGCGTTTTAACCGCTCCCATTTTTTAACGGGCTGCGAAGATATAGACATTCAAGTTACGACACTAATTTTTTTGAAAGTTTCTTGAAATATTTTTCTCACATCCCGGTCTGAATACTTCATTTCAACCTGCTGACTTGTCTCAGCGCACAGTAAAGGTTAGTTGAAAAAGAAACACCGGATCGATTGAAACACAGTGCTGGCCAACATTCCAGACCAGTTGACTAACAATCATTAGCATAATTTAACTACCGTTCTCATTTTCGTTAACGGTTCGCTGATGCAACTCAAAACAAGGAATTTTTTCACAAATGGGTTCATCACAGTAACAAAATCTATAACGCTATGACTTATATAACAGGAATTATAATTCATTCTACGCTCAAACTGTTGGTATGAATACTAATACGCTAAACACCTCGAAACTTGAATGGCTGGGAAGCACCATTCACTTCTTCCAGAAACACTTCTTCATGGTCCTCACCCTCGGCCTGGTTGCCGGGATCGGTCGTGTTATACAACTCAAAGGTTTTGGAGAAATATCACCAGCCACCAATATCGTGATGGAAGTAATTGTAGAGTCGGCACGACTGGCGCTCTTTGTGTATATACTGGGTTCCGCGAGTTTAAAAATGGGACTTGTCCGCCTGGCGGGCTTCTTTAAAAAAACCACGGATCGTAAAGCGTTACTTAAACTGTTTGCCGCCAACTTCAAAAGTAAATGGCCCGTCCTGCTGCTCAATTTTGCTGCCTACCTCGTGATCGCCTGGGGAATAAATCTACTTATCGACCAACTGGCCTATGAAACCTGCCTGTATCTCACCATGCAAATCCGGGGCATTCTAAGCGCAGATGCATCCGAATGGACGATCATTCTTTTTTTCAAAAATCTTACAGTAATACCGCTAACCCTCATTTTTAATACTTTGTTCATGTTTTACATGACGAACAAACTCCGTCTGCAGACTTCAAATAACAGCAGCAGTTAAGTTCAGAAAGCCGTATTTACAATGGGATCAGCAAATCACCAAATAACAAGCTGACAGGGTAAGATTACAATTCAGCGAATAACTACCCTCTCTCCAAGAAACTTTGGTTCTTTACCGACCAGGTAATCGACAAACAGTTTTACCCTTGCAAACTTTTCCCTTAGCTGCACACGCGTGCTGTTTTCTATACTAACATCCCGGGCATTGAAGCCGACCGCAACAATGCCTTCCCTGCCCGCAATATAAAGTGCCCTTTCATTGTGAAATTGCTGCGAGATGATCGTCGCTGAATCCTGGCCAAAGATCTTTTTCAACCTGACCATCGAGTCAAAAGTCCTGAAACCTGCATAATCAGGATATATCCGTGCCGAATCCACCCCCGCCTTTATGAGATCGGTTCGGAAATCTGCAGGTTCATTGTAATCATCAGTGCTGTTGTCCCCGCTGATGACAAGAAACCGGACTTTCTGTTTTTTCCATAACTCAGCGGCGGCATCAACCCGGTACCTGTAATATGGGTTGATAAATCCGCCGGGAATGGTTCGACCCGTGCCCAATACAATACCCACATTATTATACGGCAGCAATGCAACGTCCGAATAAGTCTTTCCCTTCGCCGCCGCTTCTACTGTAGCATTACAAACAACAATTACCAATACGGTGATCAACAAGACGCCTGCTGCCAGGTAAAAAATCATAAATCTTTTTCGCATAATCGAAGCGGTGTGAATTTTTGGAGAACCAAATAAATCATGAATATAATACGATTCGCATATACGGAACCGTGAATTCGTAAGTTCCATCAAATCCGCTAACCTCATTGCAATTCACATTCCCGGTTAATGGGAAAAATTATTTACCGTTTTGAGCCTTCGCTACAACCAACTTTTATAGTGTTACAGATGGCGGAGAGAAAAGCTAATCATGCAGACCAATTATGATTAGTGATCACAATGCCTTAGAATAACTATGAATCTGACACGGCCAGGCCTATTATAACCATTATACTCATTCATTACAATACTACTTAGTGGTAGTTTTTTGGATAAGAAAAAAAACCAGGAACAAATTTTACAACAAAATAAAAGGAAGGTTTTGTTTTTTTGCCAGATATCATTTTTATCCTAACTTCCATCAGAAGCTCATATCGCAATTCCAATCCCTTGTTATCAACCTGCTACCTGCAAACGCCGGTATCATTGGCCTCCTCTTAGTTCCCTTTTCTTCTGAATAACCATCGTGCAACTTTACATTTCTTTTGAAGTGAGCTGTCAGCCATTCCCCTGCTTATACTTACATAAAGGCAGTGACCGATGGATCCAATGCTGCAAATGCTACCGGGATAATGAACTGGCGTGTGTGTGCATTTGCCTGCCTGACATAAACACTAAGATCATTGGGTGGATATGCCAGGTCACCTGTCATCATCCAATCCACTTTTAAAACAATAACCCTTATACATACCTATCACAAAACCTAAACCTCTTACTATGGAATTTAAAATCTTATCTCATGCCGGGCTGCTTGTTACGGCAAACTCGGGCAAGACACTTGTCTGCGATCCATGGCTCATCGGAAGCAGCTACTGGAGATCGTGGTGGAATTATCCACCGGTAAGCAAAACGCTGGTTGATTCGCTGAAGCCCGATTACATTTATCTCACCCACATCCATTGGGATCATTTCCACGGGCCATCCCTGAAAAAGTTTTCGCCGGAAACCTGCATCATTGTTCCTAAAGGCAACTATACCAGGATGAAGGAAGATCTTAACTACCTGGGCTTCCATAACATCGTTGAATTAAAACATGGTGAAAAGATGGATCTCGATCCCGGGTTTTCAATCACCTCATACCAGGTCTGGATGTTTGTTGACAGTGCCTTATTAATTGAATGTAATGGTTCGAAATTACTCAACCTCAATGATTCAAAACATATGGGTCCTACGCTGAGGCAGATCGTAAACAAACATCACCCCATAGACTTTGTATTCCGCAGTCATAGTTCAGCAAACGAGAGATTATCCTATTCAGTGGTAGACGATCCCGGCGCAGAAGTCGATGACATCTCCACCTACATCCAGGATTTCACCAACACGGTTCGCGCAACGGGAGCAACCTACGCCGTCCCTTTCGCCAGCAACCATTGCCATCTTCATAAAGATTCCATTCATTTTAATAAACACGTTCAACATCCAAAACTGGTAAAACAATATTTCGATGAAAATAATATCCGGTACCCCCAACTCAAGATCATGGTATCAGGTGATAGCTGGAATTCCGAAACCGGCTTCCAACTGACAGACAAAAAATGGTTTGATAACCGCGAACAATACCTCAGTGCTTATCTGGAAGAAAACCGCCATACGCTTGATGCCTTTTACATGGAAGAAGATAAAACCGAAGTTGACCCGGGACTTGTGCAGGAATATTTCAAACAGCTTTCAAAGGCATTGCCATTTTTCATGAGATACTATTTCCGGAAATGTACATTTACTTATGTACTAAAACGCGCAGATGTTCCGGCTTATATTTTTTCCGTTGATCTTAACACCGGGAAAGTGCAGACGCTTGACCCAAATACAGATCTTAATCATAAGGATTACCCCATCCAGATTCACACAACTGCTTACATATTCCTGAGGAGTATCGAGTTCCGGATATTTTCACATATGTGCATCGGCAAGCGGGTATTTTATAAGGTAACAAAAGCACAAAAGAAATATATGGAGGCTTTGAACATGGTCCTTAATTTTTATGAATACGATATGTTGCCGCTGCATCGCAACCTCGGTTTTCGTTCGATGCAATCCTGGCTGATGCGCTGGCGCGAATTGCATTTGTATGCCATGTTCGTGCGCGACCTGGTTTTGTACAGATCTATTGACACCGCAAAATATCTCCCACCTAAATATGACATAAACGGCCCCGATCAGTTCAGTTGGCCATCAGAAAATATAGCGTTGAGAAAAGATATTGTTTGAAATTATTTCGACGATAATACCGGGATTGTCTTCGTTTGATGCCAGATACAGTGAGGTTATTCAAATCGATGCCAGGAACGAACTTGTCTTGCCCGTGTGTTACTAAACGATACAATCAAACCAGGTAAAATATGGAATAGGTCATGCCAAGGTTGAAGCCCGCGTGACAGATGATGGCCGCGAGAAGAGAGCCCGAAGCCTGTTTGAAAAAGAAAAACATCAGGCTGGCTATAAACATACTCAGAACCCAAAGAAGCGCCGGAACCGGGTAAAAGTCCCAGCTCCACGCAACATATACCAATCCAAAGTGAGAAATATGCGTCAGGGCAAAGGCTGCACTGTCGGCTAAAGATGCTTTGGTGTCGCCCAGGTTCACGGCAAATGCGGAATGAACGATACCACGGAAAAATAACTCCTCGCCAATAGGGCTGAATATCATGCTGGTGATGGCAACGACAATGAACAGGTTAGAACGGTGGTCCAGGTTCATGTTGGGCGGTATCTTGTACGACTGGCCGATATACCGATACCAGTTTTCGAAACCTTCTTTGTAAAGCTTGTCACCCAGGTAGTACAATAACAAACTGAAAGCCACGCCGGCAACAAAAGCCGCGGGCAACCATGAATAATTTTGCGGGTTCCTGATCCCGATTTTATGTCGACCGTATTTGTTAAGGAAGATAAATGGCGTCAGTGCTGATATCAACATGATAACACCGATCGATCCATAATTGCCGGACGTATTTGCATATAGTACCATAATAAACCTGGGAACGCAGATAACAGCCAGGAGGAAAAGACCAAACCGGAAATTAAATCCAAAAATTTTCTGCCAGTAAGGCCGGAGAACATGTTGCATAGTTTATATCGTCAGTCAAAAACCTCATCGTTATAGATGGATCTGATAAATGATTCAAAAGTTTCTCCAAGAGAAATAAAGTCTTCGTCGACCCCAAGATATGGCAATAAACCAAACCGGAATGGTTGTTCGCGGGTGTCAAGGACGGCCATGTCACCACCCCCGTTTGTTCCGAGATATATTGCCCAGGGAAAAAATTCCGAACAATAGTCCTGTGTATTTTCATACAGAAAGCCCACCGGAATCAGTCTTAGATAGGACTCGTTTATAAATCCTTCGAACCCGTTCGTAACCAATAGAAAGTTTCGGTAATCTTCAGGCAGGCTAATACCCAGCAACTCCTCTGCATCGGCAATTTCTTCGGCAGAAGCAGCGGGATAGAAATGATTCGTAAATGCAGCCTTTGTTTTAAAATATGTTGATTTTAGATCCAAAGTTTGAGTTATCTGGCGATAAAGATAGGATGATTGTTATTGTGATGCCACAATTGCCATCATTGGAAAGGTTTCATAGCGATTGATCCTGGCAGCCGGATCATTTGCTATGAAGCCGGCCAGCTCCTGGTCGTCATCAACTGCAATGATCCCCAGCCCATAAATACTTTTGGGACGGCTAAGTGTAAACTGAATTTACGAAGAGAGTATTAATCTGATCCATCTATATTATATGAGCGGAAAATCGAATTGAGAATATCATCCCGGTAAGATCTGGGTTAACGCAAAGCTATTTTATGTATAGAAAGTAAACAGCAACATTGGCGGCCTCTAGGACAATTCCGAAATAATACCGAACATAGACCCTAAATCCATCTTCGCTTATCCGGTCAATATTTTCATGTCCCGGTCGAACCGCAAGATCTGAAATATGGCAGCTATTTCAAACTCCGTATCACCTGATGTTATTGTCCTTTAGTAATTTGGCAAAAGCCGCACCACCCCAGTCAGTTTTTAAACTACTGTTTTTTTCCGGCAACCTGAGAAGCTTTTGGTTTATGTTTTTGTCTCGTAACCCAATCAAAACTTCCGTTGCTTTCAGATAGATATGCGGATTGTCTGCTATTTCAATCCTTGCAAGAAGAGAAATACTAAAGGAATCACCTTTTAACCCCGCAGCCTTGTCGGCGATAGTAGGAAACTGGTGAACATCAATATCCATCAGCCGCTGATTTATTAGTCGTATCGCTAGCGCCCTGTCATGGACGACTATAGTATCAATCATCATCCCCAAAAGATCCACAGGAATTTCTTCTTCATACAGATTAACATCATTTGCAAGTGTGAAATTCTGTAGTCGAAAGTCATTTACATTTTCCAAAGTCTTTTGGGTTAGCTGATATGCTCTTTCGGCATCGCTTGCATATAAGAGTTTTAGTGCCTCAGCTGATATCGTTTTCTCGTTGTCCCAGATTTCCCAAAGAAGATGATCATACAACGGAGAGTAGTATACCTGGATGGCTTCATATACAAAATCCAGGTGGTAGCGGCGAATGTTTTCGTATTTCACTTTCGTAAAAGGCACAGAAAGAAGCCTAACAGCGTCATCATTTTGATAACTCGCAATTGCACGATATAACGCTCGCCATTCCGGCGAATATCGATTATTATCCAGCGTCTCGTTTAATTCATTTGACAGAAAGGAAAAAAAAGCCGGGTGTGGAAATTCACTGATAGCCAGGCATGTGAAATAGTTACTGCCACCAGGTTCCAACCTGCTTCCGCTACTTAGGATCAGTGGAATGTCCTCTTCTTTTCGAAATTGCGCAAGTTTCACAATTCCGGATTCAGTTTTTCCCGTCGAGACAAGTTCTTTGAGCCTTTCATAAAACCGTTCTGTAAGTTTCGCTTCGCCAATCGCTTTTTCAGTTGCGTACAGGCTGTTTGGAGTGTATATAAGAATACTATCTAACTCCTCGAAATTTTCGAGCTTATTTGAATTTTGATCGATGTACCCCGGAGTGATAACATTTATAAAAAAATCTCCTACTTGTTTACGGCTTCCTACACACCCGAATTGCGTATTGACTAAGGCCGTGTCAGCGATGTGCTGAATGACAATGGGCAGAAGGTTGATGGAGCTGTCGTAGGATAATGCCCAGAAAGCGTAACAGCGTACGACACTATTTGGATGATCAGTCAGAGCTATAAGTTCTGTCCTTGTTGCTTTCTTCCGGAGCTCTTCAAAGTTATCATATTGTTCCGGGCGGATACCACCATAATACACTGCTGCACCCATCAGCTTATTGACATTTTGAATCCGTTTTACTATTTGACCTGTTTGTTTGGAAATATCAAACACCTTAGCCTGAAGCTGGCCACAGCAGTTTGTTACTAGAGCAAGGAAAATTATTGTTGCTGTCTGCTTCATTTATTTATTTACCATCATGTCTATGATGCGTAAAAACTCAAAATACATAGTTGTTTCCGTTTTTCCAGCAAGTAATAGCGTTCAATCTCTATCTGACCAATAAAAATTCCTTGATATAAACTACCGGAAATTATAGGACCCGGTTCTTAAAATACTTATATAATCGGTATAATCAAATACCCTCCCCCCTGAAATCAATCTTTATGACAAATAACCGCTGATGGAAAGCGTTTCTTTATTTAATCTTAACATCAATATAAAACCGTTCTTCATCAACCTCAAACTCTTCTGGAGTCATATTTCTTAATAGCAATGTTTTCCAGTTGGAATCCGGGTAAATAAAATTGAATTCATTGCCGGCATGCATCACTTTTACCGGCATCCGGAAATTGCTGACATTAGCCTGCCACCTGTAAGTTATTGCGAGGTCTTTGCCCAAAGGTTTCAGCTTTACCTGCAAAGATGGTAATTCAGTATAATGCAGATATTGATCAAAAAGATAAGTATAATCTGATTTTGTAAACCTGTTTATAAATGCCACAAGTTCTGCCGCCGTCAGGGTTTTATATTTAAACTCCTTCTGAATTGCTTTTAACAGATTCACCCAGGCTGTATCATTATCAAGGACATTCCGAAACGTATGCAGCAGAAGACTTCCCTTACTATACATATTGCCGATATCATAATGAACATGATTAACATTGTATACCCCGGTCACCGGTTCATTATCCAGAACTGCATTTCGCTGGTCCATCATAGCCTGGTTTGCCATTTCGAATCCAAACATTTCTTCTATCATGATCGTTTCTGCATAGGTAGCAAAAGCCTCATGTACCCACATGTCTGCAATATCTTTGGTGGTGATTGAATTACCCCACCATTCGTGCGCAGACTCATGCCACATCAGCGGATTCGTTTCGCCGCTGTTTTCCCCCGTTATCTTGCCGATACAGACTCCACTCTGGTGTTCCATGGGATACAGGCTCTCCACCAGTTTAAAACCATCACGGGGAAAAGGATATTTTCCAAAGCTTTTCTCAAAGGTCTTCAACATAAGCGGCACCTGTTTGAACATCTTTTTCGCACGTTCGAGATTATAAGGCATCACGTAATAATCAATAAGCAGCGTATCATCTGAAATGTACTTGTCACTGAAATGTGCATATTTCCCGATACCGAATGTGACATTATAGTTATTGATGGGGTAACTGACAAACCATTCATAACGGGTATGGTCACCTGCCATTTTTGTTTTTGCCATGAGTTGACCGTTGGAAATTTCATCATACCCGTTTGGTACGGTTATCCAGATGTTCATGCTATCCGGTTCATCAGACTGATGATCTTTGTTCGGCCACCAAAGGCTTGCTCCCGATCCCTGGCAAACGACCTGTGCCCAGGTATTACCCAGTGAATCCTTGTCCCACAATACTCCTCCATGCATCGGGATCCCAAAATCCGGTACCTGTGGCACACCATGGTAGTATATTTTTATTGCCGCTTGTGAACCCTTGCGAATGTCACCGGGAAACCTTATAAAGACTGCATTAAATTCACGGTCGAATGCCAACAATTTGTTTTCATATACTATGCTGTCGATTTGCATATTACTGTACAGGTCTACCTGCATGGCCCGGAAAGATTCCACTGCTTCAAACCTGACCAGGTTCGAGCCCTTTATTGATCTTTTTTCCAGGTCCACGGCAACATCGAGATGATAAAACTTTACATCATAACAGGTTCGCATTGGTGTTAACATACCACGCAAAGTATCGGCCCGGCTGAATCCATTCTGCCGGTTTGGAATGTTTTTATTTAATGTTTTATCACCACCTTTTTTCAGATCAGCACTGCTTGCCAATCGAGGTTTCAGATCAGCACTGCTTGCCAATCCAGGTTTCGCAATTGGGTGTTCAACATTGTCTACTGGCAATAATGTTATCGGCGAATTTCCCGGCTCGACAACACTGTCTGACAGAGGGTCCGCCGGAGTTGCCAGCGTATCCAGAGAACCGCGGGCTTCAGGTTTCAGGATATTATAGTTTTCCCAGAACGATTCATCGACCTCCGATCCAACCAGGGTATGCATGGGAGAGATTTTACCACCGATATCGCCGTCGGTAATGGGCTGTTCATTATCGGTTTTACGGTCAGTGATTACCAGGTCGCTATCCGCCCGCCATAACCTGTCTTCCCAATTACGACGTTTGCTATCAACAAGAATTTCCCAGTGTCGCCTTACCCTGTCGAGATACCATTTATTCCGGTACTCACTATAAAGCACAGAATATTCGAACCGGCGATAGTCGGTGGTCGCATGAACAACTTTCGACATGATCATGTAAGCTATGCCCTTGTCTTTGCGGCTTACATACTTTATCCCCTGTTCGGAAAGCCGCATGTCATACTTAACAATCGCCAGGGTTTGTTCATCAATGAACACCTTCAGATGGAGCATTGCCTTTTTTGCTTTTTTCCTGGGATCAATGTTCAGTACCAGGAGCACATTGTTGCCGGATCTGACAGACTTTCCAAAGCTATATTGATAGTACCTGAAGTTCAAAGGACTGAAGGGACTGAATTTTGCATCGCGGTATTTGACAAGATCATCCGTTAAGCTGCCTCTTGCACCATTCGATACCCCACTCATCATTGAGTAGAGTTGGGCTTCCCTTCCATAGTCAATTTGTTTTTTCCTGCCTTTTATCACCCTGATCTGATCATTGGGTTTAGGAGCCGCCTTGAATGGCCGGTATATATCAAGCACTGCTTCACTGAAAGCAAGCTCGACATCACCTATCCACACGTTTTCCCGGTAAAACGCAGTGTACTGGGTTTCCGTGGTGTCATAGTTCGCGGGGATTTTCTCAAGCACTTCTTTCAGAAGATCAAGAGCACTTCTTGCACGAACGGTAACTGGTTCCAGTTCAAGCACCGAGGGTTCCAGTGCAAAAAGGTGGCGGTCCAGTGCTTTTTTCACCGGTACCAGGAGTGTCCTGTATCCAATGGATGAAATCACAATAGAGTCGCCGGCCGATGACTGTGATATCTTAAAAACAAAACTGCCTGAGTTGTTGCTGGCTGTTCCACTCCCCCCGGATTTCAGATGTATGCTGGCAGCGGAAACACCACTCCCGGTTTTTGCGTCACTCACCTTTCCCCGGATCGTCAAATAAGCCTCCTGCCCGGATACCGGAACGAAGTTGATAAACAAGCAATACATTAAAATGCCCCTGAACATCTTCATCTTTTTTGGTGTAAAGGAAGACGACCACTCCAAAATGGCCTACTCAAATCCGGATTTGAGTATTATTTCATGGGCTAAATGCCGGAAGTAAGCGAAAAATTTGCCTGAAGCTGTATCAAAGACTACAATTAGAGCCCAGGCATTATGGCTCAGGATGAATTTTTCAGGCTCCTCGCGATAAATTGCCTGGGTGAAATCCCGGTGTGTTTTTTAAAAGCGCGCTGAAAAGTTGCGTGTGAATTAAACCCTGCATCCATGGCAAGGCTGGAGATAGTGAGATTACGTGAAGAAGGATCAAGCATCAATAAACTTACCTGGGCTACACGGTAGCTATTGATAAAATCATTGAAGTTGGTCTGGTGGTACTGGTTTAAGATGGCCGAAATCTGTTTAGCAGGGATGGATGTATGGGCGGATAATTTTGCCAGGTTGAGCTCTGGATCCAGGAAAAGTTTTGATTGCTCCATGGCGTTTTTTATCCGGAGAAAATACTTGTCATGATCAGGTATGGCCTCCTGCACTTTATTTAAATAGGAACGGGTCGCTGCCTCTTCGACCTTTTCTTTAGAATGATATTTTTGACCGGTAGGATCTTCTCCCATAACGGGATCTTTTGGGGCCAGGGGAAGCTCTGTTAAAAGCAGATCCTGTACTGCAGTCGGATGATTATGAATATCCGGACCCTCATTTTTTACCGGATCTTCTCCTGTAGTTATATTCTTTGTTTCAGTACGATTGTCGGGTGTCAGTTGATCTTCATTCGTGCCGGGATTTTGTTGTTGAAGCAGAACAGTTCGTTGAGCTGGATTTTCTATTTCAGCAGAATGATCAGCGTGTTGAGTTTCAGCAGAATCTTTAATAGCAGGATTCAGTTTAACAAATGGATCTGACTGTTTGACCGGATTTTTGCTTTTCGGGGGTGCTGATGGAAGATAGATCAGCTTCATCTTGTGATAACCGTTCAGCGCTATCCAGTAAATAAAAAAGACCAGGCAAAGCTCCACCGGGTAGTAGTGTGAAAACGGTATTGTCACAAGATACGGAGTAACTAAGGTCAGTACCCATACGACAGCAAAAACTGACATACAAATAAGTAATGTTTTGATCCATCTCATAACTGCCAGTTGAGCGTCAGGGTAAATTGAAGGAATAGGAGTTCCTGATCTTTTGAATTTGCTGAACTTATAAATCGTGGCCACCAGGTAAGCGATAAATATCAGTACGCTCAGGGGTTCAGCAAACAACCACACAATCCCGGCAATTTCACTTGAGGACACATCACTCCTGATTATTTTGTTGATCCACAACAAATGATAAATGATGATCAGGATCCGGAGAACAAAGTGAAAGAGGGTATATCCGAAATGAGCTAACACAACCTTCTTTGAGATCTTATGAACGGGATCGAGCAATGAGGACAAATACAGATACATGCTGGGGCCAAGCGCGTAAATCACGATAAAACTGAACATGTCAAAAAACAGGTAATACCTGTCGAGGCCGGAACTCCAGTTAAAAGTTTCAAAGCCATTATATGCGAGGACAAAAACGAAGACAGCAAGAAATTTTGAGCCGGGATGTGTTTTGTTGAAGAGAAGGATAATACTGAATAAAAGTGCCTGCAGGGCGCCAAATAAAATCAGCAGGTTAATCCAATGGAAGTGCAGGTTCATGACCCGGGAGGTTTACATTTTGCGACTGGTATCCGAAATTAAAAATAGTGAAAAACACTAAGCGATTTTTGCGATAATCGATGAAGGGTTTGCCGTAAGATAGTCGAAGGGAATTCAGTCAAACAGGCGAATGCATTTCTAACAAGACATTGCAGTGATGCCATGAAATGGAACAATACAGTTCCGCATTGGGTTATGGGCAAAAAAAAAGCCTCACGATGATTAGTCGTGAGGCTTAAATAAATATGGCAGCTACCTACTCTCCCGCATTTTATCGCAGTACCATCGGCCATGAGGGTCTTAACTTCTCTGTTCGGAATGGGAAGAGGTGAACACCCTCGGCAAAACCACCATAAGGTTTTGACGCCACTCTGTTTCGACAGCACAAGCTGTGACCAGTGGTGGGGTACCCTCCTTCGCTAAAGCTACGGAGGGCAAGTAAGATCATATTGGGATGATGTAAATAAGTGGTGGTAACAGAACTAACAATTAAAATTAAATTTCGAATTGTATATGATAATGACTGTTTTTCGAA
>NZ_JBTLQG010000064.1:0-13012 GCF_054461535.1 Flavitalea antarctica | reverse complement strand
CTGCAGTATTTGACTATGGTCCTCAAAACGATCCTAAGAGTGGATTCCAGGTGACCTTTGGATCCCGTATGCATAATGGCGATGAAAACCCGGCAGAAATTTATTACTCCAACGGCGGTGAATTAAATCTTAACACAAATAAGGTTTCACCAAAAGGTGGATTGCGTAAAAACTTTGCTGAGGCAATGAAAATGAAGCCAAATCTTCTGGAAGAAATCAGCTTGAAAGATACCGAGCGGGTTGTAGCATCTGCAAATACCGGCGGTGACAGGCTCACTTCAAACCACGTCAGGAACTGGATGGAATGTGTGATCAGCCGCAAAGAACCAAATGCACCTGTTGAGGCTGGCTATAGTCATTCCATAGCCAATATCATGACGACCGCTGCTTCTCATACCGGGCTCAAGGCAACATTCGATGAGAAAACCCAGGAAGTGATGGCCGGCAGCAAAGTGTTTACATTCTGATAGACTTCCAGCAACAATAAAAGATTTATATGCATATTTTTTCGAGAGGTTTCACTGTAATAGTTTTATCGTTTATGGTCTCAACTTCCTTTGCGCAAAAGCCATTGCCGGTAAAACTGGTGAAAAAAGAAGGTAAGCAGATAGACGTGATGATCGGGCAGAAGTTATTTACAAGTTTCAGATATCCTGATACACTGGAGAAGCCGATCTTATACCCGGTTTACAGCGCCGGTGGAACGATGGTTACCAGGGGATTTCCGCTCATGCCCAAACCAGGCGAACCCGATGACCATCCCCATCACATGGGAATCTGGTTTAACTATGAGAATTTAAACGGATTGGATTTCTGGAACAACTCATACGCCATCAAGGCGGATAAAAAAGCCGCCTATGGTTGGATTAAAACGGATAAGATCACCGAAACAAAAGATGGCAACACCGGTATCCTTGCTTATCATGCTAACTGGACGAATCAAAAAAACGATCTCATCGTAGAGGAAACCACGAGGCTTGAATTCAGCGGAACCGGCAACCGCCGGATCATTGACCGGACCACTGTGTTAACTGCAGCACAGGATGCATTGTTCAAAGACGCAAAAGATGCGTTGCTGGCCATCAGGGTAGCTAAGGAACTACAGATCCCGACGAAAGAAGAAAAGAGCTTTACAGATGACAAGGGCAATGCGACGGTTGTGAAGGCAAACGCAGTAGCAAACGGAAATTACCTGAGCAGCGAAGGAAAGTTGGGCGATAGTGTATGGAGCACAAGGGCCAAATGGGTCAATCTTTACGGTAAAATGGGCAATGATTCGATTAGCATTGCTATTATAGATCACCCGGAGAATATTAATTATCCAACCTTTTGGCATGCAAGGGGTTACGGTTTATTCGCTGCAAACCCTCTGGGAGAAAATGTATTTACCAATGGAAAATCTTCAAAGAATCTTCAGCTGAAAAAGGGAGAATCTGTTACCTTTCGTTATCGGATAATTGTGGATCAGGCGTCCAAAGCGTTATCTCCTGCAGAATTGAACGCACAGGCTGAAGCTTTTGCCTCAAAGAATGCAAAGTAAACTGCTGCTGGTATGTTGCTAAGCCTGTAATACAATAACAAAACAGGCCGGAGGTTATAATGATAATTGACAAATACAACAGGGTTCATAACTATCTCAGGATATCACTTACTGATAACTGTAATCTAAGGTGCTTCTATTGTATGCCGGATGAGGACTACGCATTCACGCCGGCTTCAAGACTTATGCAACCTGACGAAATCGAAAGCATAGCCAGCGTCTTTGTTGCTGAAGGTGTTAATAAGATACGTCTCACCGGTGGGGAACCATTAGTGCGCAAAGATGCTGCAGGTATAATCGCTAAACTGGCGGCGATGCCAGTAGAGCTGACTATGACAACCAATGCTACCCGGGTGCATGACCTGATCGATGTGATTGCAGATGCAGGAATAAAATCTTTGAACGTAAGCCTCGATACCCTCCAGGCTGATAAGTTTAACCTCATCACAAGGAGGAACCAGTTCGACACGGTAATGTCGAATATTCACCTCCTGATGAAACGCAATATCAGGGTAAAAGTGAATTGCGTTGTAATGAAAGGACTAAACGACAACGAGATCAACGACTTTATTGCCTGGACCAAAGATGTTCCCCTTGAAGTAAGGTTCATCGAATTCATGCCTTTTGCCGGTAACCGGTGGACGAGCAATAAGGTGGTGACATTGCAGGAAATCTTGTCGCAGGTGCAAAGCACCTATGAAGTACAGGCACTTCCTAATGATCTCCAGGATACATCAAAAAAATATGCAGTACCCGGACATGCCGGTAGTTTCGCCGTTATCAGCACGATGAGTGAACCATTTTGCGGTGGCTGTAACCGGATGCGACTAACCGCAGACGGTAAACTTAAAAACTGTCTTTTTTCCAAAACAGAAACTGACCTCCTGACTCCCCTTAGATCAGGTTTGGATATATTGCCTTTGATCCATCAATGCATAGGAGAAAAAGCGAAAGAGCTGGGCGGTCAGTTTGATCACCTGTTTCGCGAACTTCACCCGGAAGATATTCATAACCGTTCGATGATCACTATCGGTGGCTAAATAATTAAGATGATATCTGTTGGCCAGGCAAAAGCTATAATCAGGGAATCCTGTAAACCGCTACCACCAGTGCTGATGAAATTGGAGGATGCCGCAGGTTATTCCCTGGCGGAGGATCTTTATGCGCCATATGATATTCCCGGATTTGTTCAGTCTTCAATGGATGGTTATGCGTTTGCCTTTGATGATTATCATCCGGGTGAACCACTGAAAATAACCGGCGAACGTGCTGCAGGGCCGGCTACCCCAAAGGCGAGAGATTTTATCCTGCAACCGGGTGAAGCATGCCGGATCTTCACCGGAGCTGCCTTACCGGCGGGCGCTGATACTGTTGTAATGCAGGAGAAAACCAGAAGGCAGGAAGACTTTCTGTTCATAGCCGATCACGAAATTATCAAAGGCCAGTTTGTGAGGAACATTGGCGCCGAGGTCAGGAAGTCGGGATTGTTGTTACCCCGCGGTCATTACCTGAATCCACCTTCAGTAAGTTACCTGGCGGCAACCGGGCTAACAGAAGTCAGCGTATATCCCTTACCGAGAGTGTCTGTTATAGTTACCGGCAATGAATTCCAGGAGCGGGGAAACGCTCCTGAGTACGGGCTGGTGTTCGAATCGAACAGCCTCGGGCTGAAAGCCGCGCTCAATGTTGCCGGCATAAGGCACGTTAATGTATATTATGTGAAAGATACGCTGCAGGCAACTTCTGACATATTGAAGGTTGCATTAGGCGAAAGCGATCTCGTTTTACTTACCGGAGGCGTAAGTGTCGGGGAATATGATTTTGTTGTTTCTGCTGCCAACGCTTGCGGGGTTAAGACCGGTTTTCACAAAGTGAAACAAAAACCCGGGAAACCTTTGTTTTTCGGGATGCAGAATGATATTACGGTCTTCGGACTTCCAGGGAATCCTTCGTCTGTACTTACCTGTTATTATGAATATGTGTTGCCGGCTCTTGAGCAGATGAGCTTACTCCCTGCAAGCCTGAAGGAGCAGCAGGCAAAATTGGGACAGTCACTGATAAAGCCTGTAGGTCTCACTCATTTTATGAAAGCCATTTATCACGATGGGTATGTACAGTTTCTAAATGCCCAGGAATCGTTTCGACTGAGCTCATTTGCGAAGGCGAACTGTTTGCTGGTAGTGGGTGAAGAGGTGACATCATTGGAAGCCGAAGCGTTAGTAAATATTCATTTGCTTCCCTGATACAATATCGACGGCACAATAAGCTATTGCTTTCCATAACAACCATATAATTGCTTTTGTAACGCTATCAGATGGACCAGGTCATACTGTTTTACATTTTACTTTTTGTAGTTGCGTTTTTGTACGCCTCCGTCGGGCATGGCGGGGCCAGCGGATACCTCGCATTGATGGCTTTGTTTGCGGTCACTCCCGCTGTTATGAAACCAACAGCATTACTATTGAACCTGTTTGTTTCACTCACATCCTTCATACAGTTTTACCGTGGCAGGTATTTTAAATGGCGAATATTTTTGCCGCTGGCTATATCGTCAGTTCCGATGGCTTTTGCCGGTGGTTTGCTTTTGCTTGACGGAAACATTTATAAAAAATTACTTGGTGCCTTCCTGCTGATCCCGGCTTGCCGGTTCCTGTTTCTTCCTAATATCCCGGTAGAAGAATTCCGGAAGCCAAACCTGGTGGTCTCCCTGGTTATTGGAGCGGCTATCGGGTTCCTGTCGGGGCTGATCGGCATAGGGGGCGGCATTATTCTTAGTCCTGTACTGCTCATGCTGAAGTGGACCGACCAGAAACAAACTGCTGCAATAAGCGCCCTGTTTATTTTTGTCAATTCTGTTGCTGGTCTTGCAGGTCAGCTAAGCGTTGGGGTTAGTTTTGGCCCGGATATGATTGCATATGTAATCGTGGCCTTCAGCGGTGGTTTACTTGGTGCCTACTTTGGCGCATTAAAATTTAACCAGGAGATACTGAAATACGTCCTTGCTTTCGTATTGTTACTGGCCTCTTACAAATTGTTACTGACCGGTGCCTGACCGAAGCCGCGGTATGGGAGGTCATGTACTATCAAGGTTTTATGTCTACAACCTGATCTGCGCCTGACCGAAGTTGCTGTCTTTGTTTGATATGCATATGGTGAAAGTCGCCAAATTGTGAATGTTTACCAGTGTAAACTCATTTCGATCACCGGCTGATTATGCAGCCATAAATATCGGCGTCACGGTAAACCGAAGGAACAGCGTGTATAAACTCAATCTGTTGGTAGCCCGCCATCCTGAAAAGAGGGCCTAAAGCTGTGTATTTAAGAGGGTGGGGCACCCAGCGGTTGGACCTGTCCGTATCATATTCCACGATGATAAATTTGCCGGCTGGTTTCAATAGTCCATTCATGCGATCTATGAAGTGGGGCTTGTCTTTTACATAGTGCAGGGAGTTAGCCATCAGTATGCCATCCAACAACGGGAGGTCAAGTGAATCGGTAACAAAATCCGATTTACGGGTGATAACGTGGATTTCGTTTTGAATGTTACCATCTTTTACCTGGGGTGCCCTATCTATTGCGTAGATAGTACTCCGGGGATTAAGTAATGATGCCAGGGCCTTTGTAAACAGCCCGTTTCCGCAACCAAGATCGGCCCATTTTACAATTCCAGCCGCTGCGACCCCTGGGTGATTTATAAGAGAAACGGCTGTTTCTAAAAGCATTGCACCATCATGTTTTGTGAATTAATTAATACGTCAACAATAATTTATAATTATTTTTGGGGATTGTTAAATTAGTTATATGGGAAAAAAGCTGTTTTTATTTGCATTGGTTTTTGTCAGTATCTTATCCGTCAACGCTCAGAATACCCAGGCAAAGCCGCTGGCTCCATTCGATATTACACTCATCAACAATAAAAATCTCCGGGCCTTTGAATTGAAGAAAAACGAACCGGTAATGCTGATGTATTTCTCTCCGGATTGTGACCATTGCAAAGAATTGACAAAAGAGATATTAAAAAGTGCAAAGACCTTCGGAAACAAGCAATTGATAATGGTGACTTATTTTCCTATGCCGGAGGTAAAAAAGTTTGCCAACGACCTCGCTATTCAGAATTACCCAAATATTAAAGTGGGAACTGAAGGCATGTCGCTGGTGGTTCAGAAGCACTATAACATCAGGAACTTTCCATTCGTTGTCCTTTATGATAAATCCGGTAAACTTTCCAAAATGTTCCGGGAGCAGACACCGTCCAAAGATATAGTGAAAGCGATGCAACTATTATAAGCACCGGTAAATATTATAAGTGCCGGTCAGGTAAGAATCAGGCGACCGTGAAGTGCGGTTACCGAAGTAACGGTTCATTCCTAACATTACGGAGAATGCGTCAATCGAAGAACTCATCCAGTGAACCAAAATAATTAACGTTCCAGCCTTCCACAATATTCTCAAAATCTTCGTCAGGGATATTGGTTTGCCTCAACTCTACCGAACTGCCTTGTTTGTGGTCATGAATGATGATAGTTACTATTGATTTCTCTTCCTGGTCTCCAAAATACCATTCCTGCACAATCTTTTTCCCTGGAATAAACTCAAGATTCTTACCGCTTATCGACTCATCCCACAATGCAAATTCCGACCCCGGTTCTGTGCTCATTTCTGCGGGCTCGCCGGACCAGAGCTGTATCGTTGCCGGGTTTGTGAGCGCGTTGTACACTTCTTCGGGTTTTCCTGAAAGTAAATAGTACTTTTTGTAATCTTTCATAAGGCAAATTTAACCAGAATTCGTTTCATCTGTTTCATTGCTATGGCAACAATTATCCCAGGTTAAACACTCATCGTCACGCCGGGGGCTTTCAGCTATTTATCAAATGAAAAAAAAAGCCCTGGTCATTGACCAGGGCCGTTTTAAAGGGGAAGATAATCTGATGAGCGATGACCTTATAATTTATTTACAACAGTTTCAGATACATACTTAGAACTTCTGTTGATAGTGTAAACTTCAGATTTGTTAGTTTTCTTAGATTTAACTTCGATACGGATAGTCTCATCAATCATTCCTTCTGGATTCAACTTAAACTTCTTTGAGATGTTGCTTCCCTTAATTTTATCAGCATACAAAGTGTTTCCCAGGTTGTCCTTGATGGTTACATAAAATTCTTCAACCTCTTTGTTGTTAAGATCAAGTTGGAAAACCGGAGCTTCGTCAACAGCGCTGATCATTTTAACCTCGATAGAAGATGGTTTTTTCTCGTCTGTAGCAGATGCTGTCAGGTTAAGAGACAAAACAAAAAATAAAGACAGTGCGAATGTTACTAGTGTTCTTTTCATAATAATTGAGTTTTTAGAGTTTTAGATTAAGATGCTATAGTTAAAAAAATTGTTAATTGATATTTTGATTGTTAATTGAAATACTAAAAAATAAACGTTAAAAAAGTTTTGTTCAATGTAGCAATCGGGCGGCAGGCAAAAGTTGGAGTGTGTGACTGTTCGGCGATTCGTACCCGCCTGTTCGTCTTTCGTGATACAAACTTACGCCGGGTTTTTGCAGTTCAAAAATCAACATGAACGTGTTTTCCTTATGGTAAACGCTTGAGACAATTCCTGAAACCCTTGTGGGATCAGCATTTTGGAAAAAAAATAATATGATGTCCAGCAGAATTTTTAAGCATATTATTCGATAAAAACACTGTCAAATTCATATTTAGTTAACATATTAATGAGGTTTTTCACAAGTAGTCGCGTATAAACCCTGTTATTTATCACATAATATCTGCGGTTATCCCACCCTGTTATCGGGTGCCTTATGCGAAGTAGACCTATGCCGTATGCTAAGGAGACCTATGCATTAGGCCAGGGAGAAGAAGAAAAAGCACGGCAGAATGCCGATTCATACATTAATACAATATCATTTGTGCATACCTTATTCGTCAGCTTATACGCAAATGTTAGTACGTCATCCTGTGCGGGTATAGTTAACGCGTCAGCCTGAAGCTGCTCCTCAACACTTGATCTTTTAATTGCCTCAACCTGGTTATGCTTACAAGGCAGAGGTCATTTGGTGGATTTTATGTAGTAACCAATAGTATGGTACCAGGATCTAAGTGTGAACTATTAATCATACAACAGGATCTAAATGTCAGCTATTAATCATGCACCAGGATCTCGTTGTGAACAATTAATCATGGAACAGGATCTAAGTGTAAGCTATTAAACATGCACGGGATCTCGGTGTGAACAATTAATTATAGAACAGGATCTAAGTGTGAGCTATTAATCATGCACGGGATGAATATTTATAACAGCCGCGGGGCAATTGGAAGGGCTGGTTGGGATAGTTTGTAAGGCAATCGTCCGCATAAAACGATAGCAGCATGATCGGATTCTCACTGTTTAATGATGATTTAAGAGTAACGATTTAATATTGATTCAATATTACGGTGAAAATGAATGCATTATATCGGGCGTTAGCCAGGCATCAATAAAAGTCGCTCTGGTAATGATTATCAGGATAAATACTAACAATCGTTAATATTATGATAAGGGCGGGCTGACTTGTTAGAACGCATGGTATATATTCTTAATTTTGCGACTGGAACGGGATAGTAGGGCACCAGATGCCAGGGATACAAAGGACAGGAGTTGACGATTCTCTCTGATAAGTTCCGCGATAACCGATTTTGCTATTACAATACTATTATCTCTCCACCAATTTTAATGTTTACTATAAATAATTGCTGAATGTTTATTTAATGAACAGCACTTCAGCATTATTTGAATATACACCCATGGAAGTCCAGTTTTTGAGAACCCAACCCTTCGAATCCGACCCTTCGAATCATAAGTTGTGCTGATATCCACCCTGAATGTTATTCGTCCTGTGAAAACCCGATCCTTATGAAGGCGGCACTTTGTAGATTTGCGTAGTTATGGATCCTGGTCCTTATGGAATGTTAGAACGCAATCATTCGCCCGTTGGGATGTCCACCTTTGAAAATGTGATCCACGCGCTATAGAAAGCTATTATCGTCGAAAGCATTGTGCATAAGCGTTACCCCTGCACAGTGCTGTGAAACTGATGATCGCCCCGTTGAAAATCCAATATCCAATCGCAAATCAATCTACTTGTCCATTTAAGATAAGATTACAAGATTTGTTTTGTCAGGCAAACTGCATTTTGAAGAAAGCAGTAAATGCCTTTTACCTGGTTTAAGGAAGTGGGCTGATGGTCGGCCTGCGGGCAGTCGGCGTTTGACAACAAATTGCCGGCTGCTATTTTTACTTAGAAAACCTTTGCATTATCACCCGGAAATAAAATCGGGGAGAAGCCAGTTGTTTCCTTAGTTTAACATCATACAGCATACCCGAAATCAGGGTCTGGAGTGCTTTCGAGATACTTCCTCTTTTCATCAGCCAGTTAAACAGGCGTGGGTAGGCAGCGAGCCTTTGTAGACGTTTACTTAATTTGAACTCCGGTCCGAGCACACGGTATAATTCCATATCATAGGCCGCAAGAGAATCGGCGGAGTAGTCTTTTGTCGTTATACATTTTGCTGCCTGCAATGCCGCGATTCGCCCGGCATACATGGCGTTACCAATACCTTCCCCGGTAAGTGGATCGATCATGAATCCGGCGTCTCCGACAAGCATGTAATTATCTCCCGAGATCTTTCGTTGCTTTACCGCCAGCGGTAGGCCATAACCTTCTATCTTGCCATTGAGGAAAGCGTCTGAAAACCTTTCTTTCAGAGCCGGGTCAGTGGAAACTGTCTCCATCAGTAACTTCCGAAGATTGATTTTTTTTCTACTGACATCGCTGCTCAACATGTCCAGGCCAACATTTGCTTCGCCGCCTGGCAGGGGAAAGATCCAAAGGTATCCGGGAAGGCACTGATTCAGAAAATGAAGCTCTATGAATTGGTCAGTATGCATGTTTTTGACATTGCTGAAATAACCACGTACACCCGCGGAATATTCATGAGGCGTGTATGAAAATTTTGCGTGTCTCTTCGTAAATACCGAATGTGCACCATTTGCTGCAATAAGGAGTGAGCACGTTATCTGTACGTTTCCCCCGGCGTCTGATAAGCGATAACCGTTTTCAATTTTTTCATAGGTGTCGATTCCAATGCCTTCAATCAATTGAACACCGGGAGCTTTTTTCAACTCTTCTACCAGGAAATTATCAAAATGATATCTTTTACAAACGAATCCAATTGGGTTATCAACAGTTTTGTTATAATCAGTTTTATATGGAATGGGCATCGCATATCGCCCGGGTGAAACAAAGCTCACACCCCAGCTTGGTTGCTTATTATCAAACGCACGAAATCGTTCAGCCAGGCCGGGATCAATCTTCTCAAGTATGGTAATGACTTTTCCACTAAGGCCATCGCCACAAACTTTGTCGCGGGGAAACGTAGCCTTATCTATGATGGTGCATTCGATACCAAGACGGCTTAATTGCAGCGCCACCGTGGCGCCTGCCGGTCCGGCGCCAACTATACAAATGGATGTAGAGATTGTCTTAATCTGGTTTGCTTTTGGTTAAGACCATAAAAATGCCGAATAACACAAATCCCCCCGCGGTATAAAAAGTAATGTTGCTGTTGGCGGATTCGTTCATAAGGCCGTTAATAATCAGGATGGCCGAAACAAGCAAAAAGAATAAACCGATCACAAAACTAAGTTCGTTGAGGCGCTTATACATATGCGTTAGTTAAAAGAACACAAAATTAAGAATCAATGTGATTGTAATCAGGATGATGCTGAGAGGCACTACACGCAGGTACCATTTTCCCTCGTAGTATTTTGGTTTCTCAGTCAGAGAATAAACCAGGCCCTTCAGTTCTTCGTCCGATTTTGGTTTTGTAAACAGGCTCACGATAATGGTGGTGAAGAAATTGACCACCCACGACACTGAAGCCACAATGAATGCCTGGCCCATCCCGCTTTTAATTTCCCAGACCTCGGCGATCCATCCGCCTTTTCCTTCTGCAACCGTAAGCCCGTGTGTGAATGCAGCACCCAGTGTTCCTGCAACCAATCCCCAGAAGGCTCCGTGAGCCGACGTCCGCTTCCAGAACATGCCCAGCAGAAAAGTGGCGAACAATGGTCCGTTAACAAATCCAAATACCAGTTGCAGAAAATCATTGATGTTGTTGAAACCTTTGGCAATGTAAGCCGTCATGATCGAAAAGAGGATCCCGATTACGGTGATTACTTTTCCTACCTGCAGATAATGTTTGTCGGATTTATTCTTTACAAAATACGGTTGATAGATATCATAGGTGAATACCGCGTTAAATGCAGTCACATTACCGGCCATACCGCTCATGAATGATGCGATCAGGGCAGTGATACCTACTCCCAACAGGCCGCTTGGATAGTAATGAGCCACCAGAGAAGGCAAAGTCATGGTGTAATCCAGTTCACCTTTATCGGTCAGCGGAATGCTATAGCCTTTAGACTGAAGCGCAGGTTGCATCAGCGCTATCGCAATTATCCCCGGAAGTACCACAATGATTGGCATAAGCATTTTTGGTAATGCAGCAACAATAGGAGTACGTTGCGCGTCACCCATGTTTTTAGCGATCATCGCCCGCTGCACGACCAGGAAGTCAGTGCACCAGTAACCAAATGACATCACAAAACCGAGTCCGAAGATCAGGGACATAAAGTGCAGACCCATCGGGTTGCTGTCAGCATCACCCATATATTTCCAGGCATGTGTCATTTCAGGTTGAAGCTGCGATTTAATATTCTCCCATCCACCTGCATCCTGGAGTCCAACGATAACGAGAGGCGATAACCCGAGAACGATAAGGAAAAACTGCAGGACCTCATTATATACGGCGCTGGTCAATCCACCGAGGAAAGTGTAAGTTGCAACGATCCCGGCAGCGATCCAGATCGAAATGTCAAAATCCCAGTGAAGTATCACCTCAAGTAGTTTGGCCAGTGCATATAAGGAGATCCCTGATGAAAAGACCGTCATAACGGCAAAAGAGATTGCGTTCAGCCCCCTCGTTTTTTCGTCAAAACGCAGTTTGAGGTATTCCGGAACACTCCGTGCCCGGCTACCGTAATAAAAGGGCATCATAAATACCCCCAGGAAAACCATGGCAAAGATGGCACCCACCCAATAGAAGTGGACGGTCATTATACCATATTTTGCTCCGGAAGCTACCATTCCGAGTACCTCCTGGGCGCCCAGATTGGCGGAAATAAATGCGAGGCTGGTGATCCAAAGCGGGATGTTTCGCGAGCTGGAGAGAAAATCGTTGCTGGATTTGATTTTTTTCTTGATCAGAAATCCCACTCCTATTACAAAGAGGAAGTAGACTATGATCACTAGGTAATCGGCAATCTCTAATTTCATTCGTTCATTTTTTCTATGGTCGGAAGAAAATGCCCGGAGACAATCTCATTTTAGTAAGATGTCCGGATAAAGGGCCTTTCATGTCAATCGTATAGCGTTATCCAGGTTCTGGGTGCACAATATATTTGTTTCATGGGATTTGCAATCATTTTCCTGCACTGGGCGACTTTAACGCGCGGCTTTTTGCATTCTCGGGTGATTTTTGTAATTTGTTGCCTCATATATTCAATAAACGAACAGCTATGTCATCGCTAAAAAACGAGTCATTCACTCCCGAAGAAATAAATCCACTGCGTAGTCTTGATGAGTGGGAAGACGCTGTACTTGAGCGCTACCCTGAACCAGATACTATCGCTAAGGACAAAGCGAAAGATGAATTCAGAAACTATGAAGAGCCGGGCCGCGACACGGTCAGGGAATTTTACCGTTTGAATCATACTTACCAGACCTATGATTTTGTGACAGAGAAAAAGGACGATTACCTCAAATTTGATAAAAAGGAAATGCCGGTTTGGGATGCGTTCCAATTCCTGAATCAGCTTGTCGATGACTCTGATCCCGATACGGACCTTGATCAGTTCCAGCATCTCCTCCAAACCTCTGAAGCCATCCGACGCGATGGTCATCCTGACTGGATGGTACTGACGGGACTTATGCATGATATGGGTAAAACACTTTGCCTTTTCGGCGAACCACAGTGGGCGGTTGTCGGCGACACATTCCCGGTAGGATGCGCTTACTCCGATAAGATCGTCTATCCCGAGTTTTTCGTAAACAACAAGGATTATTCGGATCCGAGATATAATACTAAACTTGGTGTATATGAAGAAGGCTGCGGACTTCGCAACGTTCATATGTCCTGGGGCCATGATGAATATGTATACCAAATGATGAAAGATTACATTCCTGAGCCGGGTTTGTACATGCTCCGTTACCATTCGTTTTATGCATGGCACCGCGAAGGAGAATACAGTCACCTGCTTGATGATCATGATAAGGAAATGCTGAAATGGGTAAAACTGTTTAATCCTTATGATTTGTATTCGAAAAATCCAACACCACCGGTTTGGGAAGAACTCAAACCTTATTAC
>NZ_JBTLQG010000063.1:0-13180 GCF_054461535.1 Flavitalea antarctica | reverse complement strand
AGGTATAACGCTAAGACACAAACGATAAAGTCATGGGATCACGGCAAGTGGGCGTACCCGGTGATCATTGATAACATGATGAACCTCGAATTGCTTACCTGGGCTACAAAAATCACCGGTGATTCATCCTATTATAAGGTGGCAGTAAATCATGCAAACACTACCATCAAAAATCACTATCGTCCTGATAACAGCTCTTACCATGTGGTTGACTACGATACGCTGACAGGCAAGGTGCTGGCAAGGCAGACGGCACAAGGGGCATCAGATTCATCAGCCTGGGCCCGGGGACAAGCTTGGGGCCTCTATGGTTATACTATGATGTACCGGGAAACAGGTATAAAAACTTATCTGGAACAGGCGCAAAAGATTGCGGCATTTATGTTGAATCATCCCAATTTGCCCAAGGATAAAATCCCTTACTGGGACTACAACGCACCGGGTATCCCTAATGCGCTGCGCGACGCTTCAGCGGCGGCCATCATGAGCTCGGCCTTATTGGAACTGTCAACATTTACCGATGGTAAGGATAAGGACAAATATATCAGCGCTGCTACAGCAATATTAAAAACACTGGGAACTGCCGGCTATAAAGGCCCCGCCGGCAAAAATGGCGGGTACATCCTGATGCATAGTGTTGGCCATTTCCCACAGGGTTCTGAAGTGGATGTACCATTAACCTACGCCGACTATTATTTCATCGAAGCATTGTGGAGGTACTGGAACATGTTTTACAAAAATCAATAGGACCGTTATCCGAAAAGGATCATGGCCACAGCCAGCGTAATGATGATATTGAACAGTTGCGCGATAAGAAACGCATAAAGTGGTTTGCGATTACTGTTCTTCAGCAGATCCGAAAAATTTGTCTCCAGTCCGATACTTGTAAATGCAAGTACAAACCATAGTGTCTGCACATTTTTAAGGCTGTCTTTCACATCGGCAACAATTGCAGGGCTCAGTAGAAATGAAAAGACCAGTGAGGCAGCTACAAAACCAAGAACAAATTTTGGAAACCGGTCCCAGATGATTCCGAGTGTCGGCTTTCCATCAGGCAAGGCTGCATTGGCGTGATTTGTATAGGTCCAGTAAATGGATATAGCGAACGCTGCAACACCCAGCAGCAGATTCTGGGAAAATTTTACGATAGAACTTATCTTCAACGCAGTATCCCCAACAAGTGAACCGGCCGCCACCACAGCCCCCGTGGTATCAATGCTTCCACCGATCCACGCACCCGTCACTTCCTGGGTGAGTCCAAAATACTTGGCGAGATAAGGCATAAATATCATCATCGGTATTGCTGTTATCAACACCAGCGAAATGACGTAAGAAAGCTTTTTAGTGTCTCCCTTGATGGCCCCTGCAGTTGCGATTGCTGCAGATACCCCGCAGATGGAAACTGCGCTGGAGATCATCATGGTGAGTTCTTCGTCTATCTTCAGCTTCCTGCAAAGCCAGTATGCAAAATACCAGACTGATAACACGACGATCAACGACTGAAGCAGCCCATAACCACCGGCCTCCAGGATGTCGGAAAATATCACAGAGGTTCCCAGGATTACCAGTCCGATTTTCACAAAAAGCTCAGCTGAGAGTACTGAACGAAACCATTCCGGTAATTTGAAAAGATTACCGATCAACAAACCGAAAGCAAGACTGAAAATAACCGCTTCAAGATTCAACTTTTTAACGGCACCATTGCCGGCGACAATCAAAGCAACAATGGTTATTATATAGATAAGCGGAAAAACGATGGCCATATTCCTCAGTGATTTGCCGGTGAGCAACGCTGCGATTAACGCTACCAGGAAAACAAAAAGGAACTGGAGACCTATCAGTCCAAGATTTTTTGCAGTGAATATTTTAGCGGCCAGATCATCAGCACCACTCCAGCTGTAAGCAGGAACAGCCGGTTTAACTCCCGCTATGGCCAGTACAATTACAAGAAATCCTAACACTACCACTACCCAGTCTTCGTGTAACCATGAACGTTTTTGTACTTCGGCCATCAGATTGATTTAATATCGATGTGAAAAATATCTTTTAGTGCCTGTTTTGCGGCATGATAACCGCACATACCGTGCACCCCACCACCGGGCGGTGTTGAAGCGGAGCAAATATAAAGACCTTTTGCAGATGTCCGGTATGGAGAGAATCTCAGCGCAGGGCGGCTGAACAGTTGTGAAATATTTATTACGCCACCATTGATATCTCCCCCAACATAATTTTGATTGTATTGATGAAGTTGGCTCGTATTCATCGTATGTCTTGCAAGGATAAGATCCCTGAAACCTGGTGCATATCTTTCAACCTGTTTTTCGATAGCAGTTGTCATATCTTTTTCGGAACCGTTTGGTACATGACAATAAGCCCAGGCTGTATGTTTCCCGGCAGGTGCGCGGCCAGGATCAATGACTGACTGTTGGGCAAGCAATACGAAAGGATTGTCCGGATGTTTGCCTTCCCATGTCTGCTGTTCAGATAAGCTAAACTCTTCTAAGGTATTGCCAAGATGGATAGTGACCGCCTCGCGGCACCTCATTGCTGTGAAAGGAATAGGCCCGTCAAGCGCCCAGTCAATCTTAAAAGTTCCCATACCATACCGGAATCTTTTCAATTGCCATTTGTAGATGGCAGATAAGCGATCGCCCGCCAGCTTTAATACCTGGTCGGGAGAAGTGTCAAAGAGAATAGCTTTTGCAGTTGGCAGTTGCTTCAGGGCGTTTACAACAACCCCTGTCTGGACCTTTCCCCCGATTGATTGAAAATAGGCGCTGAGCGCCTGCACAATAGATTGCGAGCCGCCTTTTGCCACCGGCCAGCCCCGGGCATGAGCGGCAATCATGAGCACAAGGCCAAAGGCCGTCGTCGCATAATTACTTAAGGGCTGTATGGAATGGGCCGCCATTCCGCCAAACAGCGCACGCGCCGCTGGTGTCTTAAATGTCCGGGCAAATGAAAGTGCAGGCTGAAGTCCTTTCATTCCGAATGACGCCAACTGTAAAGGATGGGCAGGTAATCTAAGCGGTCCGAGTAACTGTCGGGACAGTTGCGGCCATTGCGCGGTTAGTGGTGTAAAAACTTCAAGATAACGTTGCCTGTCAATTCCGAATTGTGCCGCAGTGTCAGCTATCGAAGAATAAAGCGCCGGGGCGTCGCCGTTATCCATTGGATGGGCAGCATTGATCCTCGGGTAAATGTATTCCAGGCCAAAATCACTGAGCGGCAGTTGCTGAAAAAAAGGCGAACCGGCAGCGAGCGGATGTATGGCAGAACAGATGTCGTGGACATAACCAGGTATTGTGAGTTCTGCAGACCGCGCTCCTCCACCCATGGTTGAGGCAGCCTCTATGATCAGCACAGACAAACCCTGTTGCTGCATTGCGATAGCGGCTGCGAGTCCGTTCGGACCTCCGCCAATTATCACTGCATCGTATTCTGTGTCTGGCATGTAAAAAGTCAGGCGGTGTTAAAACCTGGTTGTAACGGTTATACCAAGTGTTTCGGGATTGCCCAGGTGAACGGCGCCGAAGTCATACGCATAAGCGATGTATTTCTTGCCGCCGATGTTCCGCCACCAGAACATCAGTTCAAAATTCCTGGAAGTAAATCCCGCTCTTGCATTGACCAGGTTAAAAGATGGCTGAATGATGTCATTCGCGAGATCAAAATATTGTTCGCCCAGTCTTCTCCACTCTCCCCTTATCACAAAACTAAAAGGGTAACGAAGCTTAACCGGAAGGCTATACTGTGCCGCCAGCATGGAGGTAGACCTTGGTGTGAAGATCTGCCTGTTTCCACTCAGATCAACTTCGACGCCATCCTCAGGGATTTTTAGATCTTTATAAGTTGCTTCGGTAACACCGAAGGCATAGTCAATCTCGAGGCCCTTGATCACATTTGCCGCTATTTCAAGCTCGGCACCCTTACTGTTAAGTTTGCCTGCATTCTGGGTAATAGTCACTGCATCGGGCAGCACGAGGGTCGGGACCTGGGCATCGGTGACCCGGCTCGCAAAAAACGCGAGGTTTAATCTTAACCGGTTACCCAGGAAAGTATTTTTGATACCGAATTCAAGGTTGTCGCTATACTCGGGGTCAAAAGGATAAAGTGGCGGCTGGGAAGGATCGCCACCCTGGGCAAGCGGTGTTAATCCACCTGTTCTGAATCCACGGCTATAGGTAAGAAAAACTTTGGTGTTATTATTGGCCCGGAACGACAATCCGAGTTTGGGAGAGAAGGCACTGAAATTTGCCTTCGCACTTGTATCCGGACGGGTTTCGAAGATCGGGTTGGGATCAGGATCTTTCTGATACTCACCCAACACTTCAAGATATTTCCACTCCTGGTCAAACCTGATCCCGGCAATCAGGTCCAGTTTGGACGTGATCGAATATGTGCCCTGTCCAAAAACCGCAACGCCGGTATTTTTACCGGTTGAAGTATTGATAGTTGAGAACTCTGCGTCAGGCACACCAAGGAATGCAGTGTCTTTGCCGACATGCGTGGCCTGCTTTACAGGATTGTTCTGGTGAAATAAATATGCCCCGGCTGTCCATTTCAACGGTGAAGAAGAAGCGGTGGGACTTGTAAACCTGAATTCCTGGGTGAACACTTTAACTTTATTCCATTTACCACCGTAATCATTGATGATGGTAAACATGTCAGCCGGTGAAAAGTCACCATCAAGCGGGGCATCATAAAACCGGCGGTTTGACTGATATGAGGTCTGGCTGCTGAAATTGAAGCTGCTGCCACTATGCAGCAAAGACAATGAAGTATTGAAAGTATTGTCATTCATTTCTGCAACTGCATTCTGATTCAGACGATATGGATTGTCACGGGCTTCCTGCAGGCTTCCCACCATCGGGAACGCACCATCGTTCCTGTTGTTCTGATGTTTAACATTCAGGGTGGCGGACCAGCGGGGTGAAGCGATGTATTTGAGATAATAATTGCCAGCCAGGTTTTGCTGATCGTCAAAGGTTTTATCGTTGAAATCATTCCGGTAATAACCGTTTCTCTGCGAATACATACCTGCTGCGCCAATAAACAGTTTGTCTTTTATTATCGGTGTCTTGTATCCAAGTTCATAACGCATCAGACCATAATTGCCGAAATTGGCAGACGCAAACCCACTTGAGGTATTGGTTGGCTGTTTTGTGATGATGTTGACCACCCCTCCCATCGCGTTTCTTCCATACAAGGTGCCCTGCGGCCCCCTTAGCACTTCAATCCTTTCAACATCGAGTAACTGTGCTATATATGTGTCGAGCCCGAACTGGTTTACACCATCAATATAGGTTGCAACCGCCGGGTCATACGAGGTGGTGCCGATTCCGCGGACAGTGGTAACGTTTCTGTCATCACCTGAATTTGTCGAAAAAAGGTTGGGAACGATTGCCGTAATCTCGCGGAGATTCCAAAGCCGGTACTGGTTTACCTGCCTTGCTGAGATCGCACTGATGCTAACGGGGATTTCCTGGAGTGACGCTTCCCTCTTTTCCGCGGTAACAACCACCTGGTCAAGTTGATCCGACGCATCGGACAATGTTATTTCCAGCTTCACTTCGTTCCCGATACCTATCTGGAAGTCCTTGTTAACAAGTGCGTAACCATTTGCGTTTATCCTCAACACGTAACGGCCTGCCCCGAGACCGGAGAAACGAAAATCACCGGCGGAATCTGTAACGGCCTCAATATTTGTATTAAGGACTGTCAACACAGCCCTGGCTACGGGTTGCCCGTCCCGATTGGTAATTTTGCCGGTGACGGCGTCACCATTTTGTGCAGAAACCAGGAAAAATATTGAAAAACAAATCAAAAGGCCCAGTAATCGTTTCATCATGTTGCAAAGATATTAGTACATTGGGTCCAACCACGATTTTACATCAATAAGTTTGTGCCACAATTGATTGTAAACTATTAACTTGACATTGATATTCGGGACCCCGCCGCCAATTTACAAGAATTTTGAACCGGCCACTTTATTTTCGGCAGGATTTCCATACCTTTGCAAACTCTTTAAAAGGAAGCTCATGAGCAACCGCCGGAACTATGATATAGCATTTGTGGGTTTGAAACCGGGTATTCATGAGTTTGAATACGGGATTAGTGACAAGTTCTTTGCAGACTACCAGGAACAGGAGTTCAGAAACTGCGTTGCCCAGGTGAAATTAACCCTGGATAAGAAAAACGGGTTTATGCTGCTGAAATTTGAGGTTGGCGGAAAACTCGAGGTCACCTGTGACCGGTGTGGTAACGATTTGCCTTTGGAGCTTTGGGATGAGTTCAATATCGTCGTAAAAATGGTTGACGATCCCGAAGTAATGAATGACCAGGAAGAAGATCCTGATGTGCACTATATTTCGAAAAATGAGAGCCACCTGCGCATCGGCGATCTGATCTATGAATTTATAAACCTGGCAATCCCCATGCAACGCATGTGTTTGCCGGAAGAGATGGGAGGACCACATTGTAATAAAGAGGTTCTTGCCATGTTAAAGAAACTGGACGCCGAAAATAACAAACCTGAAAATCCATTGTGGAGAGGGCTTGAGCAGTTTAAGGGTCTTGAGTAAACAGATTAAATAATATAGACATAAATTTTTGAATTATGCCTAATCCCAAAAGACGGCACTCCCAACAAAGAAGTGCTAAAAGAAGAACTCACTACAAAGCTGAGAAGGTAACATTAAGCAAAGACAGTACAACAGGAGAAATCCATGTTCGTCACCGTGCACATGTAAGCGAAGGTAAATTGTACTACAGAGGAAAGGTGGTTGCCGAGAAATCTCCCGTCAACTAAGCTTTCTTACAATTTAAATAGTAGCTTGCCGGAGATGAATATCGGGCTAGATATGATGGGCGGAGACTTTGCACCCCTTGAAGCGGTGAAAAGTGTTCAACTATATTTATCTCAAGCCGATTCTCCGGCAACTTTATTTTTGATTGGTGACGAGGCCCGGCTCAAACCATTGCTGAGCGAGTATAATATCAACTCTCCCCAGGTTCGTGTAATTCATGCCCCCCAGGTGATCGGAATGCATGAGCACCCAACAAAAGCACTTAAGGAAAAACAGCAGTCCTCTATAGCCATTGGCTTTCATTTGTTGGCGAAAGGTTCAACAGACGCATTTATCAGTGCAGGCAATACCGGTGCGATGCTCGTTGGTGCGCTTTATAGCATAAAGGCAATTCCGGGTGTTCTTCGTCCCACCATCTCTTCCATGATCCCGAAGGATAATGGCGGTGCCGGTATCCTGGTTGATGTTGGTCTTAACGCCGATTGCAAACCCGAACAGCTTAACCAGTTCGCTATTCTTGGTTCCCTTTATTCCCAACACATTCTTGGTACCAATAACCCCCGCGTTGCTTTATTAAACGTTGGTGAGGAAGAGGGAAAAGGAAACATTCTCGCGCAGGCAACTTATCCCCTGTTGAAGGCAAACAATAAGATCAATTTTACGGGCAACATTGAGGGCAGGGACGTGTTTCTTGACAAGGCTGATGTAATGGTATGCGAAGGATTTACTGGCAATGTCATTTTAAAACTGGCCGAATCGATATATGATATCACCAGGCAGAAAAACATTGATCACCAATTCCTGGACCGTTTCAATTTCGAAAATTATGGTGGCACTCCCGTACTTGGAGTTGCCAAACCAGTCATCATCGGCCATGGTATCTCCCATGATAAGGCTTTCAATAACATGATCCGGCTCGCTCAAAAGATGATTGAAATAGATCTGACCGGAAAGATGAAAGAAAGCTTCCTCTCAGCTGAATCAACTTTTCCTTCTGCGTGATTACAATTTTACCGGCCGTCACTACATTTAAGCAATGAAACAACTGGCTGGTTATATTCTCGATTATACACGGGAACTCAACAAAACAGGCTTGTTGCTCATATCCCTGCTCACCACAGTGTTTATTTATCTTAATTACCATTTTCAAATAGAGGTTCATTTGCTGCGCGTGCAGGATCCTGTTCTGCGTTTTACCGGGTTCCTCCTCTTATATTTTTTGTTATTCGGTGGCAGCTACCTCGTTCTCTACCTCACCAGGAAATCACTATCTGCTTCACCCTTATTCATGGCCCTGTTGGTACTTGCGCCTGCTACGTTCGCCTGGCGCATGTCGTCACGGCTGATCACTTCTCCCCTCACGAATTTTTTATCTGCACCATGGAACAGATACTGGGCAATTATTTTGAATGCACCCCTTAAATGCGTCCTTATGCTCATGGTGATCTTCGTGGTCAGGAAGGCCGGTGCATACCGGCAATCAATAACCGGCTTAGGAAAGGGAAATATTTCGTTAAGTCCCTTTTTTATACTCCTGCTTTTGTTTGTGCCTGTTATGGTAATTGCCGCTTTACAGCCTGACTTCGGCATATCCTATCCCAGGGCTTCAAAGGTGGCCTTTATTGCGGATCACAGCTCACAGCCGTGGTTAACTGTTTTGATTTTTGAGATTTCATATGCGTTTGACTTCGTAGCAGCAGAAGTTTTTTTCAGGGGCTTTCTCGTGTTGGCATTTTTACGGTTCGCAGGTCCATCCGCGATACTCCCGATGGCTGCTTTCTACTGCGCCATACATTTCGGTAAACCACTGGTGGAGTGCATTAGCTCTTTTGTTGGCGCAATCATGCTCGGTGTGATCAGCTACCGGACCGGATCGGTATGGGGTGGTTTGCTGCTTCATCTCGGGATAGGCATGTTTATGGAGCTTGCTGGTTTTGTATTGCGTTAATCAATAACAAAAAAAGCTTCCGGGGACCGGAAGCTAATCAGATAAAAACTACAAACTCATAAGCCGGATTTTGTTTCTAAACTATCATTTATCTGGCCCTGCCATTACTGACAGGATCTTTCTGCCTACCCACCCAACCGCCCCGTACTTACGGGATCGTGCGGGCCGCACTCAAGGCTGGTATACATGGCATTTCAGCGTGCAAGGTTTACCCATCCCCTAAGTTACCTCAAGGGATCGTGAGCTCTTACCTCACATTTTCACCCTTACCATTTGCATGGCGGTCATTTTCTGTGGCACTGTCTGTTCCGCCAAGACGGACCCGGCTCTTAACCGGTACACTGCCCTATGCTGTCCGGACTTTCCTCCCCCCTGTTACGGAGAGCGATAGCTCGGTTTGTAGTTCTTAAATCAGTACTGAAATGTTATCTCGGTTGCTCCATACCCATATTTCGGATGATAACGGTTAGTGAAAAACTTCACTTCTTTTTTCAGGCGTAGGATCTCGTGTATTTCATCACGAAGTTTGCCGCTACCCACTCCGTGAATCGCAATCATTTCCCGCTGATGGTGCATGATAGCAAGATCCAGGTATTTTTCAAAATGACTTAGCTGAAGCGTCAGCATCTCGAAATTGTTCATCGTGTCCGAATCAGGATGCAGCTTTTCGATGTGAAGATCCACTTCATACTTTGCCGGCTCAAGGTGTTGTTTCACCTTGCCGGCATCATACACCTTGTAGCCCGAGGTCTTTAATTTGTCGAGGTCCAGGCTTTCGGTATAAACGCGTCCCGGATATTCATCAAACAATTTATAACTGAAAGTAGCTTCACCCTTTTGCTTCAGTTCTTCTATCCGCATGAACAATTGTTTGGGCTTCAGTCTCAGGGAAGCCTCAAAATGTTCTGCCTTGTTTTTGTCTTCAGGATATAGTTCGAAGTCGAAGTGAAACGTCGGGCTGTCATTAAGATTATCAAACGGTACATCATGAAGATAAAAATCTTCAAATGCATGGATCTGGTTCTTCAGCTCAAAATCGGGCTTACCAAAATAGTTGATCCCATATGAAAACTTATAAACACCATGGGTACGGTTTACCAGGTGAACCTTCAGCTCGTCAACCACATCATCTCCAAAATCATCTGAACTGATCACGGGTATGAAAGTTATCCATACACCATCGACCTTTTTTTCCGTTATTTTCTTTTTCTCTATTGGAACCTGGTCAATAAACTTTTTCTCTTTTTTTTCAGGCACCACTTTTTGTTCCATAAACCTCCTGAAGTAAGGAAAATCCAGCTGATCAGTATGAGCCGGAAATCTTACGCCACGGACATCAACCATCACCATCTTGTCGTTGATTATACCCGTCACTTCGCCCTCTTCATTGCTATGAAGCACTGTTACCTTGTCACCAATTTGAAATTTCACTGTTATGTTCGTTTTATCTTCTTTTGACAGCTGTAAAGGGCCGTCATTTAACTGCAAAGATACGACAGGATTTATCAGCAGGGACTAATAGAGATTGTCTGCCGGTATCATACAGATCGCCCATCAAATTGATAGAGGTCGCTCGCCGAATTGATAGAGACGGTCCGGCGATTTCATAGAGATCGCCCGTTAGTTTGATAGAGATGGTCCGCCGATTTCATGGTGATCGCCCGTCAATTTGGTAGAGATGGTCCGCCGATTTCATGCAGATCGCCCATCAATCTGATAGAGGTGGCGCGGCGATTTCATAGAAATCGCCAATTTAATAGAGATGTCCAGCCAATTTGCTTTTGCGGTAGCCGTAAAGGAAATAGATCGTGAGTCCAAGAGCCATCCAGATAAAAAAGTAGACCCAGGAAGTGGCTGGAATTTCGATTAACAGGTATGCGCAGGAAAGGACACCAAGAACAGGTATAAGTGAAAAGTTTTTGAGAAAACAGAGCACCGCCATCACGATGGCCAGTACCACGTATACAAGAAACAGAATTTCCTGGAGACTATCACTTCCCAGTTTTTCAATGGCCTCCTGGATCCTCCCGCGGGACAACACCAGGAAAATGGCACATAATACAGGTACTATAATTTTACCGTTTACATATGGAAGCCTGAACGACCGCTGATCCCCTCCACCCAGTCGTGGCAGCATAAGAACACCGGCCGAAACAAGAACAAACGCGAACAATGTCCCGATACTTGTGAGATCAGACATCAGGCTGCTTTGCATGAAGAGGGATGGAACCGCCACAATAACACCGGTAACTATAGTTGAAAAATAGGGAGTATGATATTTTTTGTGGACCCTCGAGAAAGCCTTTGGCAGCAAACCATCACGACTCATGCTCATCCAGATCCTCGGCTGTCCCAATTGAAACACAAGCAGCACGCTCGTTGTGGCAACAACAGCACTTATAGAAACAAGATAACCGATCCACTCTTTGCCAACCCGCTCAAAAACGAAGGCGAGAGGATCTGTGACATTCAATTCAGAAAAGTTGACCATGCCCGTGAGTACCAGGGCAATGAGTATATAAAGCACCGTACAGATGAGCAACGAGTAGATCATCCCCCTGGGTAGATCCCGTTGCGGATTCTTACATTCTTCGGCAGTTGTGGATATGGCGTCAAAACCAATGTAAGCATAGAAAACTGCCGAAACTCCTTTCAGCACTCCTTCGATGCCATTGGGCATAAAGGGACTCCAGTTGTGGGGGTTCACTGAAAACGCACCAAGGATAATCACAAAAATGATGACGGCAATTTTAAAAACTACCATGGCGTTGGTACTTTTTTTACTTTCCCTGATGCCGACATAAGTTATACAGGTAATGAGGCAAACAATCAAAAAAGCCGGCAAATTGATAAAGATCCTGCTTCCATTAACAATGGGTGCCTGTTCCCAGGCGTTTCGTGCGAACTGCAACGATGGTGTTAGTGTTTCCCCTTTATCCAGCGCCGCCTGTGAGAGATTGTAGGCGGCATTTGCAGTGCCCGGATCTACAGTTAGCCAGGCGGGCAGAGTGATATCAAAGTTTGGAAAACCATTCGCCTGGAACCACCTCGTGGCGCCCTCAAGGAGGTTATTGAAATACCCGCTCCAGGAAATGGCAACAACTATGTTTCCTATGGCATATTCGAGTATCAGTGCCCACCCGATTATCCAGGCGATCAATTCGCCGAAGGATACATACGCGTATGTATATGCGCTCCCGGCAATGGGTACGCGACTCGCGAACTCTGCATAACACAGCGCCGCAAAACCACAGGTTATTGCGGTAATAACAAAGAGCAGAGAGATGCCAGGGCCGCCGTTAAAGGCCGCTGACCCGATCGTCGAAAATACCCCTGCACCAACAACCGCCGCAATCCCCATAAACGTCAGATCGCGGACATTCAGTATTTTTTTAAGCCCGCTGCCCCCGCCATGTCCATCGTTTATTCCTTCTTCAGCTTCTTTGACGATCTTATCTATAGATTTTTTCCGGAATAAAGATGTAGACATTGCGGCTGTTTTGTTTGACGGTTAATTTATGGAATATAGTTGTCAGTAATCTCTTTTGATCAGGTATTGAGCAAGTGCCTTTAAGGGTTCTTTGCGGGAAGATAAGACGGCGATATCTTCAAGATGTTTATAGGCGGTAGTAATATACTGTTCTTTAAGGCTGGATGCCCAGGTGTTCACCCCGGCATTGCGAAATATCTGCTGAACCCTCTCAACTTTATCAGGGACATTCGATTTCATGAGGTACTGTAATTCCTTTTTGTCTTCCGGTCCTGCACTTTCCATCGCCTTGATCAGTAAAAACGTTTTTTTGTTTGCAAGTATATCACCACCAACCTGTTTCCCAAATTTGCCGGGATCGCCAAAAGCGTCGAGGTAATCATCCTGTATCTGGAAGGCAATACCAAGATTTTTGCCGAATTCATAAAGGTGTTGCTGATTGGCTTCCCCCGCTCCTCCGAGTATAGCTCCCATCTGTAAGCAGCCGGCAATCAGGACCGAAGTTTTTAAAGCGATCATATCGATGTAGGCAGCCAGGTCAACACTTTCTACGGTTTCATAATCCATATCTAGCTGCTGGCCTTCGCAAACCTGTCGCGCTGTTTTATTAAATAACCGGATTATTGGGTTGAGAAACCGGCCCTGGATCTTATTGAGGTAATCATAAGCTACAACCAACATCACATCACCCGCCAGCAAAGCCGTCGGGAAATTGTATTTTTCATGAAGTGTGGGCATGCCCCGGCGAAGCGGGGCTTTATCCATGATATCATCATGCACCAGCGAAAAGTTATGAAAGAGCTCGATCGCCGTCGCCACCTCATATGCATCCGGAACAATGTCACCAAACAACTCATTACCCATCAGGCACATTGCTGGCCTGATGCGCTTGCCGCTGACACTTAGGAAATATTCATTTGGTTCGTACAGGGA
>NZ_JBTLQG010000062.1:0-13245 GCF_054461535.1 Flavitalea antarctica | reverse complement strand
GTACTTGACATAACGGAGCAGAAACTGTTCACAGAAGAGCTTAGTCGTTTGGTAACAGAAAGAACTTATGAACTCCAACGCTCAAACGATGACCTCAGGCAATTCGCACACGTTGCCAGTCATGATCTGAAAGAACCGGTCCGAAAAATTAAAACCTTTAATAACAGGCTTATTGATGAATTTGACGCAATTCTGCCTGAAAAAGCAAAAAGCTATCTGAAGAAAATAGATGCATCATCGGATCGAATGTTTTCAATGATCGAGGGAGTATTGGCATATTCCCTACTTGGGAATGGTACAAAAACACTTGCCCATATAAACCTCAACGAAGTAATAGACGAAATTGAATCTGTACTGGAAGTATTGATTCTTTCTAAGAATGCAGTGATAAAGAAATCTATATTGCCAACTATACAGGGTAACCCCACTTTAGTTTTTCAGCTTTTCTATAACCTTTTGTTGAATTCCTTAAAGTTTGCAAAAAAGACCGATCCGTCACGTATATATATCACATCTGAAATGGTAATAAATGACGAGGGCAATTTTGTGAAAATTTCTCTTGCAGACAATGGTATTGGATTTAGTGAAGAATTTGAACAAACTATTTTCAAAACATTTTCGAGGTTAAACGCGCTAGATGAATATGAGGGTACAGGGCTGGGTTTAGCATTGTGTAAAAAAATAGTGGAAAGTCATGGTGGATTGATCTGGGCTAAAGGTGAGCTGAATAACGGTGCAGTATTCACTGTTCTTTTTCCGCTTCTATAATCATTCATAATCCTTCATTGCCCTACGTTGAAAAAAAGCATCCTTTATGGCACACAGAATTTTATTAATTGATGACGATTCGGATGATCGGGAAATGTTCTGTGAAGCAATTGGTGAACTATCGCCGGATGTAATTTGTTATTTCGCAACCGATGGTTACAAAGCTTTTTCTAAACTGCAAACTGGTGAATTTGAGTTGCCGGATTTGATATTTTTAGATATTAATATGCCGTTAATAAGCGGATGGGACTGCCTCCAAAAATTTAAAGAACATCCAGGTTACAGGCAAATCCCTGTCATTATGTACTCAACCTCGTCAAACTACTTTGATATTGAGAAAGCCAACAATTTAGGAGCTCTGCTTTTTTTTACAAAACCTTCGAATTTTAAGGTGCTGACGAGAAATCTATCTGTGGTAATACGGCATCTTTCTGATAATACATTATCCAGCCTGGTAGCTGATTCTTTGTATTTAGAGTAGTTTCGGGAAATCCAGGTTTTAGTATGCCAGGGTCGACGGGGCGATGCGCTTTAACCCTTAACCGCAGGGCAAAAGTTTATTTGATCAATTGATATGATGTCCGGGGCATGCTAAGTTTCACTGCGCTGATTCTGTATGTGTATGTAAAATCTCTGCTGCGATGAGCTGCAATGCCGGCAATATCCTGGCTAAGATACAAACCGTAGCTTATCCTTTCAATGGTGTTCGTGGCATGCGTGGCATCACCATTTAGCATGGTTCGAATGCTGGCGATTTCAACCTGCCCCGATTTATTTGTCTTTGGATAATCCCTTTAATTTTTTCCTCGTTTCGGGATACTCCCTGATAGAAAGGGCTTTGTTATAATTGTCAGCTGCTTTTTCCTTATCACCTTTTGCCACATAAAAATCTCCCATAGAATCGAATACATTAAAACTGGTCGGATAGTTTGACACATTCAACTTGAATAGATACTCCGCCTCCGGCATCTTCCCGGCCGACAAAGCGAGGTACCCAAATTGATTGATCGTGGACTCAGGTATGGGGTATTTGAATCCAAAATGGCTGGAAACCTGCTCGTAATGCTTTTCAAGTTTCGAAATGGTTTGTCTGGAGAAGTTGTCATACTCATTTGGGTCAAGCTTGAACTCATAAAAACCAAAAATAAAACGCAGGGCGTCATAGGTGGCAATCAGCGGCACAGAGCTATGGGTGTCATTCGGATAATACTTATGATCATAATTAAGACCGTTGCTTTTATTACTTTGCAACAAGGCGTTTAAAGAGAGAATTGATCTGATATGGCCTGTTTCGAAGGTTGTATCCTTACCAACGGACGCAGTGTCCATTTTTGCGGTCATAGTGTTGGCGATTCCTAAAAAGAGCGATTTACCGCTTTGTTTTTCAATCGATAGTTTTGATTTGGCCTGATTCAACAAGTTCCCATTGTCCCACCACATACTCGGATCGATCGCTATATAAGAATTGAATAACTTATTATGATTTATTAAAGCATTCATCACCGTCAATCCCCCCAGTGAGTGGCCTACGAAGGTGCGGTATGGGAGCGTAGGATATGCTGAATCGATATATGGAATCAGCTCTGTTTCCAGGAATGAAATAAACTTTTCCCCGCCGCCGGAAGTCTTATAGGAGTTACTGTCTTTCAACATAGGATCAGCGTCAATGTGGGTTGGTGTGAGGTCCCGCATCCGGTCCGTATTGGTAATTCCAACGACTATCATTTCCGGACAAAGTGTGTTCCCATTGACTGAGCTTAATTGCTGAATCATCCCTACTACGGAGTAAAAATGGGCATCTCCATCCAATAGATAAACTACTGGGTATCTGGCTTTGGCATAGATATCCTGTTGCCCGCTGTTCGGCACATAAATCCAGATCTTTCTGTCTTCATTTAAAGTTTTTGACCGGATGTTGTCAATCGTTCCAAGTTCAATGTTGGATTCGGATTTATTATCGGCGGTACAACTGCTTAACACAGATAATAAAAGGAAGAAAAGTAAATTTCTCATAATCAATGGTTACAGCGTTTATAGATCCTTTAAGCTGGCTTGTAAAAAATGGATGTGATCGCCCTGATGAACTAAGCTTTAGGGTGTCGCTATTAAGGTAACAAAAAATAAGGGCTTTGGCTTATTCGGATACAAATGTCAATTTTTCTTGGTGTCCTATCGTTAGATACATGCAAAAGACGTCAATCAGATCAGATATACGACCAACTACTTATTACTCCTTCAACCATTAAAAGCGGCAAATTAATTTGCGTACACTATTGTTCCATAATTTTTATTTCATGCAGTTAAATACAAGGCCTTATCTCGTTATCCTCTGCTCTGTTCTGTTCCTGTTTCTGTTATTTGCCTGCCTCCGCAGTCTGTTTTTTGAAAAGCAGCTCACTGCATGGACTACTAAAAATGAAGCGGTAATGAAATGTATCGTATTCAGCCTCTTCCTGATTTTCTCTGCGGCAGCTGTGCCCGTGATATTAAAGTCGTTCGTAAAAATGCAAATAAGGATTGGAAACGGTGAGCAACCTATGATAAAATTTTATAGCCTGCATATGATGAAAGTTGTGTATGCAATATGGGTATTGATTAGTTTAAGCCTGGCAATCGCATTACCGGCCATGATAAAAGACGGATTTCTATCCAACACGAAATAAACACTAATGAAACTTATCCTCCTTGCTGGCGTGATGCTTATCATAATAAGTGCATGCATAATGGCGTTTAAAAAACCAGGTTCAAGACTGAATGAACCAACCATGGACATCGGGGCTGTAAAACATTCAACAGACCTGCATGAATACGCAGGCATTTTGTACCCGGTGAAGCGAAATGGCAAATGGGGTTATATGAATAATAAACTGGAGTTCATAATAACGGCAAAATTCGCCAATGCCGGTGATTTTAACGAAGGTCTTGCTGCGGTTTCCAACTTAGTGGATGAAGGTACAGGCAGTCTGAAAGAGTATTATGGATTTATCGACTCAACTGGTAAACTCGTTGTGGAGTTCAGGTATGACCGCGTATTAGACTTTTCGGAAGGATTCGCAGTTGTGGTTGAACATGGGAAATATGGTTATATCAATAAAGATGGCGTTGAATTGATTAAACCCCAATATGAAGATGCGGCTTCATTCTCAGAGGGGCTGGCAGCTGTAAAAATTAATGATAAGAACGGGTTCATAAATACAGATGGCAGGATGGTTATCGGACCCAGGTATGCACGTGCGTGTTGGGTATCGGCTTTTTCAGAAGGACTGGCACCGGTATATTTTGAGGATGACGCTGCCGGATATATCGATCGCGAGGGCAAGCTAATCATACCTGCTGACTACTTATATGTAAGCGCATTCTCAGAAGGACTTGCCCTGGTGCAGCCAAAGGGAAAAACGAAATATGGATACATCAATAAAAAAGGAGAGATAGTTATCGAACCCATATACGAATTAAGCCTTCCGTTTTCCGAAGGTGTAGCTTCAGTCAAACTCAGCCGCCCGGATGGAAGCACTTTTTTCAGGGTTTTGAATAAAGACGGAAGGACGATTGCGGATAATCTCAACTATAGCTTCACGGGTATATTCAGAGAGGGATTAGCAGGTGTTGAAACGAATGATTACCGTTGGGGATTTATCGATAAATACGGAACTGAGGTAATTCCTCCAAAGTATGCAAGTGTTCGTTTGTTCAGGAATGGACTTTCTATGATACAGACCGGAAGCCTGTTCACTACCTTAAACACCGGGTATATTGATAAGGCAGGAAATGTGGTGGTAGCTCCAGAGAAGTAATCATAGCGTGCGTCCCGCGGATGAGTCCTAACTAAGATATTATCAAATTTACAAAATATGAGTGCACCTGTTCAACGTCTCCGGATAGGGGAGGGAAAAATAAGCGGTTATTCTTCGATCTTTTTGGGACTGCTTTCTTTAATAGGCGTGATTTGCTTTAAGTACCCTGAATGGTTGACAACACCCCAGTTCAGAGAAGTGTACACCGGTGAATCGATGAAGATTGTATTAACGGCAACGATAATAGCTTCTTTCCTGTTTGCCCTGGTGAGTTTTATGCTCAGTAAGCAAAAGAAATGAGCCATGACGGGATTGTTATTGTGTGTCGCGGCTATTGTTTTCGGAGGTTTAGAGGCCTCCCCAATATCATCATTGGCATCATTGTGAAGACCCCAGGTACTATGGCAAAAATTTCGCGACGATATTTCCTTTTATCGACAAAATATTTGGTACTTATTATTTACCGGGAAATACCTGGCCTGAAGGGACGGGGCTTCGTGAAACAAATTTTCCAAGGGGTTACATGAATCAACTGGTTTATCCTTTTTCGAAGAGTCCTTTTGATAACGAACTCGAGATGGAAAAGAAAACCACCAGGTAGGTTTACAGGTATCTGATCACGTTCAGACATTGGATGGCTTCCGGCCTACAAATCTTATTACCGAACCTTTACCGATATGATAACTTCCTTCATCGAGGAGAATTTCTGTTTCTTCCAACACTGATATCTCATAATTCTCAAAATCGGCTTTGATCTCCTCCACGGAAAATAACATATTAATATCTTTTGGACCACCAACTTTTGGATTAACACTGTTTAGTTGCAAATGTTGTTTGCTGAATGCCTCGAAGATTATTATTCCACCGGGTTTCAGATAGTTGGTCAGTTCGCGGTGAATAGTAGATTTCTTTTCGGCTGCAAAATGGGCGTAAATTAAACCGATAGCATCAAATGATTCCTTTTCGAAACTTAATTCTCCGAGATCTCCTACATAGTAGTCAATAGATACATCATTCTTTTTTGCCAGTTCCAATGCTTTCCACTTCCCGGTTTCGCTCAGGTCGAATGATGTTACACTCCATCCGAGTTTTGCAGCAAATACACCGTTTCGGCCCTCTCCGTCGGCTGGCATTAGGATTGAACCTGGTTTATATTGCTGAAGCCACTCTTCAAAAAACCGGTTTGGCGCCTCGCCATAAGCATGCCCTTCTTCCTTGTATCGCTTATCCCAACTGTTTTTATATTGCTCGTCCCATGACTGCGCCATATTTGTAAGTGTTTTTAGTATTGTGAGATTGATGATGTTAATTTGGGTTTGTGTATATACTATATGAAGTATAGTTATTTATTTATAATTTGGGGTTTATCCAGGCCTGGCCTGTTGTAAATTCAGAATTTCCTGATATGAAAATACCAATATTTGTTCTTGCCTTATCTTTTATCTCAATACATGCATCGGCCCAGAATTACGATGAATCGAAAGTTCCTTCCTATCAATTGCCTGACCCTTTCCTCAGCCTGGAGAATAAAAAAATAACAACGGTCGATCAGTGGGAAAACCTCAGGAGAAAAGAGATCCTTTACTTATTTAGTAAAAATGTTTATGGCCAGATGCCAAAAACGTATGACAGTATAAACTTTGTATTGGTCAATGCAGACTATACTGCTATGTCCGGGCGGGCACATATGAAACAAGTGAGGATTGAAGTATGGAAAAAAGGAGAAATGCTTCCTGTGAACGTTGTTTTATTTCTTCCCGCCGGAGCGCGCAAGGCGGTACCCGCATTTCTGCTGATCAATAATCGTGGCATGGATAATATTGATGTCACACGCAAAAAAAAATCTGAATTCTGGCCTGCGGAAATGGTGATTGACAGCGGTTATGCTATTGCCGCTTTTCATGTAAATGATGCAGCACCGGACAATGCCGAGCATTACCAGGAAGGTGTTTTGCAGCTTTATCCAGAGCAGATCAAGGCTGCTGATGGCATGAAGGCCGTTGGGGCATGGGCCTGGGCAGCGAGCCGGGTAATGGATTATCTGCTTACGTTAAATCAAATAGATCCAAAACGAATTGCAGTTGTCGGTCACTCAAGGGGAGGGAAAGCTTCACTCTGGGCCGGTGCACAGGATCAGCGGTTTGCATACGTGTTTTCCAATTGTTCGGGCAACACCGGCGCGGCACTTTCCAGAAGAATGTTTGGTGAAACAGTCAAGCGGATAAATACCACCTTCCCTTACTGGTTCAATGACAACTATAAAAAATTCAATGACAGCGTCAATCTGTTACCGGTTGATCAGCACATGCTGATTAGCCTGATAGCCCCTCGACCTGTTTATGTCACCAACGCCAGCAAAGATCTGTGGGCAGATCCAACAGGGACCTTTCTTGCACTAAAAGAAGCAGAGAAGGTTTATTCACTGTATAAAATGAAGTCTGGTCTCGGTGCCACCATACCACCGCCTGAATCACCCGTAATCCAGTCCTCACTGGGATATCATCTGCGAACAGGCGAGCATGACCTTAACCTGTACGACTGGACCCAGTTTGTGAGGTTTGTCAAATACCACGCAAAATAGCGCCGTTGCCCTTATTGCCTGCATCCTTTAACGGAAAAACACTGTTCGTTTATGAACAAAAATACATACGGGCTTAAATCGTAGAATTTCCGAATACATCCGTGTCTTACAATTATGGCAAAACAATTGGCTGGGAATTTCTCGAGGGCAGGGATTTTTCTCTTGAATTCAAAATGGACTCACTCGGACTGATCATAAACGAATCCGCTGCGAACCTGATGGGGATCCGCAACCAGGCAGAAGGAAAAACAGTAACGTGGGATGGACAGCCTTTCCAGGTTGTGGGTGTAGTTAGAGATGTTATTCTTGAATCCCCGTATGCGGCAGTGCGACCATCTGTGTACCGGTTGAACAAAGGCTCGGGAGGGGTGATGATTATTAAACTTAACCCTGAAGCAAAAATCCAGGCTGCCCTCAGCAGTTTGGAAAAAGTTTTTAAAAAACATTATCCCGACTTCGATTTCAATCCCGCCTTCGTTAATGAAGAATATAACCGGAAGTTTGGTAATGAAGAAAGGATTGGTAAGCTGGCAGGTTTTTTTGCGGGACTTGCTATTTTTATCAGCTGCCTCGGTTTATTTGGAATGGCTTCGTTTGTGGCTCAACAGAGAAGCAAAGAAATAGGAGTGAGAAAAGTGTTGGGCGCTTCTGTTTTTAGTTTGTGGCAGTTACTTTCAAAAGATTTCATCGGACTTGTTTTCTTATCGTTGCTCCTGGCAATTCCCATCTCATACTACTACATGAATGGATGGCTCCAGAATTATTCTTATCATCCAAAATTTTCTGCATGGATTTTAGTCGTTGCAGGCATTGCAGCTGTTTTTATCAGTCTCGTCACTGTGAGTTACCAGCCTATCAAGGCGGCACTTATTAACCCGGTCAAGAGCCTGAAGGCTGAATAGAAAAAAAATAAATTTGTAACCTCGTAATCTCTACAATTTTCAGCTTTTTTAATGATCTTTACTTCTGATTGACTCCATATGCCCGGCATATTGATTGATAAAGGTTTCTGATTTGCGGCATATTAACACGCTACCTGAGCTATCACGTTTTTTAGTGCCAGTGGCGACAGCTTTCCCATTTACATATTAACCGCCAAAATTTGAGAGTATGAAGTTTGACAAAATTCATAATAAAGGCCAGGCACGGTTATTCCGTCATCCCGCACTTGAGTTTTTTACGAAGAGCCACCCACTGATCATCTGGGGTATGTATATCCCCATCATTTCCTGCATATTTTATTTTGGACAGCGTTCTTCTGACATATCACCCCTGATAATTGCATTTTCATTTTTTGCAGGAATGTTTTTCTGGACTTTTTTTGAGTACGTTATGCACCGGTTTGTTTTTCACTATATGGCTGAAAACGAAACCGCGGTAAAGATTGTTTATGTTATTCATGGTAACCATCATGAATATCCCAGGGACAAGGAGCGGTTATTTATGCCACCTTTACCAAGCCTTATTCTGGCAACAGCCCTTTTTAGCCTTTTCTATGTGATCTCAAGCTTTATGGGACTATCTCAGCATGTATTTTTCTTCTTTCCCGGTTTCGTTCTTGGATACCTGTTATATGGTTCTATGCATTACGCTATACATGCCTGGAAGCCTCCATTTAAGTGGATGAAGTCCCTATGGAGAAACCATCATCTCCATCATTATAAAAATGAAGAGTATGGATTTGGGGTGAGTACAACCTTATGGGATCGTGTGTTTGGAACAATGTTCAACAGGGAAGATAATGTCCCTGCGCAGCCAGAAAAATTCACGGTAAGGCAGGAACACCGCCGTCAGACGGTAGATAATTAATGCTCCAATTCTGAGCTAAAGTTCCAAAACGGATAGAAAAAATCTAATACGTGATTTTCCTGTCTCTTGCAATAACCCTCCAGGACGAGGAAATCACCCCGTCTTCCACTACGAAGACAGATTCATACAATGCTACCGTTGGACAGATATGGGTTGGTATCCCATACCACGCTTCTCCTATCTGGTGGGTAGCACTGTCTTTTACTTCCACAACCATATGCTCCTCGCTTTGCGACAGTACCTTTACAGCCGGTTGGTCCGGGAAAAAGACCCTTGGAAGCGGACCCTCGGCGGCTATGGATTTATGGCCGAGATCAAGACAGATCCTGGTGGCATCAATTTTAGAAATAACGCGTGTCAGAAGCATCGCTCCAATATCAAATGTCATGTCAGGTAACATTGTTCTATAACCGTGGTCCCAGAAAACAAAAGTACCCGGGCTGGTTTCGATGTTGGGTTGTTTGGCATAATACGGAAAACAGGGTGTGCCACCTAATACGATCGCAGGGGAATGACCATACTCTCTACTGATCTGCCCCTGCAGTGCAGTAATGTTTTCAAAAACCTGCTGAGCCTGTCCATAACGTGCACCGGTATCCGTATCATGGATGTGACCGTCATAAGCATGCAGACCAACAGGAACGCTATAGTGATTTTCCAGGCAATACCCGAACAATAACGCTGCGTTTTCCGGACTTGTTCCCGACCTGTTCATTCCAACATTCACATCTATCCAGCTGCTGAGATTTTTGCCTGCCAGTAAATCGCTGAGTTTTTGAGCAGACTCCTGATTATCGACAAGATATCCAAAGGTGATTTCAGGGTTAACTGCGGCTATGGATGCCAGTCTCCTTGCTTTCACAACTGTGGGCTGGTAAGCAAGCACGATATCCTTCGCCCCGGACATGGTAAGCATTTCCAACTCTGCTATTGTTGCGCATTTGAATTTGGTCACCCCTGCATCCAGCAGCATGCGGGTTACCTCCACCATTTTATGCGTTTTCACATGCGGTCTCAACCATTCGGGTCCACCAGCCATGCGAACAGCAGTGGCTATATTTTTTCTGATTATATCCGGATACACGAGCAGGGCGGGAGAGTCTGCCTTATCAGCATTTGTAATCCTGTAATCCTTCTTCAAGATGAAATTTTATGATCTAAATATATGGAAGATCCGGGATTTGTTCTCGGTACAAAACAGCAAAACGCTTATTTTTGAAACTCTGCCAATTATTATCTCATCACTAAAAAAACAATCCATTGCGGTTTCCACCAGCAGTATTCTTGCTTTTACTTACAAGTCTCAGCGCTAACGCCCAGGATACCACGCGACCATCACCCGGAATCAAAGATAAATTCGAGGTGATCCAGGTTGAGGACTCAGTTTATCCCACGCGAAGAATGTATCGTCTTAATGCGCCTTATCTTGTCAGTTACTGGACTGACCTGAAACATGTTGTCACCCGGCCGGCACACTGGAAAGGCAAGGACTGGAGAAACTTTTCCATATTTCTTGGCGTCACCGCAGTAACAATGGCTGCTGACTGGGAGATACGGAAGTTTGTACTCTCCAATCAGACGCAGGTAGTAGGTGAGACGGCCAGTGTGGTAGAGCCCTTTGGAAATTTATATGGAGTTTATCTTTTCCCGGTTATGTATGTGGCCGGATTGGCAACTAATGAAAAGCGTATGCAGAGCGTAGCACTTGGCGGAGTCAAGTCCCTGGCTATTTCAACGTTAATTTATGCCGGCACCAAGCTTATCATAAGACGTGGCAGACCTGATGCGGTCGAATCAAGTTTTACTTATGGGGCACCATTCACACACAAATCATATACCTCCAGTCCATCCGGTCATAGTAATACCATTTTCACGGTGGCAACTGCCCTGGCGCTCGAATACCGCGAAACCAAATGGGTACCTATCGTTGCCTATACTATAGCAACCCTGACGGCAATGTCAAGAGTATATCAGAACCGGCATTGGACAAGTGACATCGTATTAGGTTCGGCCCTGGGACATTTTGTTACAAAAGCCGTCTGGAAAAACAACAACAAAAAGCAGGCTCCCAAACAGCTATGGTAGATCATCGCCAATTTTTCAACAGGGACATCAGTTGGTTGTCATTCAACGAGAGAGTGCTGGGCGAAGCCGCAAGGCATACTGTGCCTCTTATGGAAAGATTTCGGTTCCTCGCAATATATTCTTCGAACCTCGATGAATTCTATCGTGTCAGGATACCAACCTACAGCAGGAAAAAGGCGGCCCCTGAGGATGTTCAGATGCTTGAGCAGATCAGGGAAACAATCAACAGGCACCAACAGATGTATGGAGACCTGATACGTATGCAGCTCATCCCGGCTTTGCTTAACGAAGGGCTGATATTTTTGTACGATACCATCCTGCCTGACGAATTGCATGCCCACCTGGAAGATTATTTCCTGAAGCAGGTAGCCGGCTATATCGAGATTGTCAGTTTACAACCAAACGTTGATTTTTTTCCACTAAATAACCAGCTGTACAAAGCCATATTAACAAGGAAGCATGATCAGCTTCATGCGTGGATCATCAATATCCCTTCCAATCATCTGCCAAGGTTCCAGCGGTTTATTATCAACAACCACAATTACATTTTACTTCTTGATGATATCATAGACCATTCGCTCAGGTTTATTTTCAAAGATGCGGAGATCGTTGGCGGTTATAATGTAAAACTGACAAGGGACGCCTCACTAAAATTGATTGAGAACCTTGAGGAAGATGCTGCAGACGTTATTGAAAAGGAAATATCCAGAAGGGACCGGGGTAAAGCAACGAGATTTCTTTATGATCCTGCTATGCCCAGGCTGCTGGTGGATCTGCTACGTCAGAGCTTTGACCTCCGTAAATCTGCGCTTGTTGCTGGTGGCCGGTATCATAACCTGAAGGATTTTGGCAGTATCCCTCTGAACGAAAAGACATTTGAATATCCTGCCCGGATCCCGTTCGCGAATATCCCGGCTGACTTTAAAGACGGCCTGTTTAACATCATTGCCAGGAAAGACATATTGGTTCATACTCCGTACCATTCCTATGATTCAATAGTCCGGTTTTTTAATGAAGCTGCGCTCGATGATGATGTCGATCAGATTTTTATTACACTGTACCGGATTGCCAGTGAATCACGGATCGGACATGCGCTGATCAGTGCCGCCAAAAACGGGAAAGAAGTGTATGTTATTGTTGAATTGAAGGCCCGCTTTGATGAAGCCAATAATATCAGGTGGGCCAAATCCATGAAGGCGGCCGGGATAAAAATCGTATACAGTGAGAATGAACTTAAGGTTCACGCGAAAGTGGCGCTGATCAGGCGCAAAGCGAATATGCCAATGGTTGGGCTGATGGCCACCGGGAACTTCAATGAAAATACCGCACGGGTATACACGGATCATACGCTGCTAACTGCAAACCAGCCGATGTTAGCTGAAATGTACAAGCTGTTCCAGATCCTTATTCATGAAAGAAAGATAAAAAACATAGCTGGAATAACATTCGAATTGCTCCTGGTCGCCCGTTTCAACCTGTACGCGCAGTTCATATCAATGATCAACACGGAGATCAAAAATGCGGGTGAAGGATTGCCTGCGGGGATAATCATCAAGCTGAACAACCTGGAGGAAGAATCGCTGATCCTTAAACTATATGAGGCCTCGAATTCCGGAGTCAAAATTCAATTGCTCGTGCGCGGCATTTGCCGCCTTGTTCCCGGAGTGAAGGGTCAGAGTGAAAACATCACGGTACACCGGATCATTGACAGGTACCTGGAACACGGACGTGTTTTTATTTTTGAAAACGCTGGTGCGTCAGCTGTTTATCTGGGCTCAGCGGACTGGATGAACCGAAATATTTTTCACCGGATAGAAGTGTGTTTCCCGATACTTGATCCTGACTTGAAATCGGAGATCATAAGAATAATTAACCTGCAACTGATGGATAATGTCCAGGCAGTAATGATAGATGAAGAATTAAGAAATGTACCGGTTAACCCTGAACGCCCGCCGATCCGCTCGCAAACGGAGATCAACGATTATTTATATTCAACAACAAACCAAGGTCTTAATTACTGATCGCAAGATCTTAATTGCTGACCAGAAGCTTGATTATTTAGCATGCGGTCTCAATTGGTGATCGCATGATCTTAATTACTGTCCACAGGATTTTAGCAACACATCAGTTGAGATTAGTTACTCAACAGTACTATGTGATTGTAAAGCTTCCAGGGCGTATAGTCAACTTTCCTACCAATTCATACCC
>NZ_JBTLQG010000061.1:0-13988 GCF_054461535.1 Flavitalea antarctica | reverse complement strand
TCTTACTACCTAGATTGTATCTAAGGGTGGGGTCAACATCCCCCGGAACACTGGGGTCAAGTTCGCCGGAATATACATATGAAAAGCAATTTCAAGTCAACAAAAACAATTACCCACCCTCGAATCATGAAAAATGTCAAAATGAAAACTAAAATAAAGTATCAGCCGGTGTGGTGTGATTGCTAAGCCCATCTACAGCCAAGTAAACTAATTCAACTCAATACGTAGCAGCGGTTCCCCCGAACTTGAAATATGCTAAGGGGACTGTTATCAAACTCATTCGTCATGATAGACTTTGACTTGCTATTCCTTGCTTTTAACATTAGGTGAGGAAGCAGTGACTTATGGAGAGTCGAGGACGACTATTGCAAAGATTATCAAACAAAAAGATCTATATCAGGAGGGGTCTGTGTCATGATTGTTATACTGGGAACAAATACGCGTAGCCAATGGTGAAATTCACGGATGTGGCTTTTGTCGTAACCTAGGAACAGGGGTAAAATCTGTCTAGGCCTCTTTTCAACTTTAAAAGGACGAAACGCTTTTAACATTGTTGGCTAAACGAAAAAAATTTAAATTTATCTTTTTTTGCTATTTATCGATTTGGTGTTTGCGGTTATGGAAAACCGCGTTAAAACGGGTAACTTAACGCCGCAAATTAAATCACAATAAGGCTGTCTTCTTCTAGTGTGATTAATGAACGATTCTGAAGACTAGCCATCGCAAAGAGTATTGGTTTACAATGATCCACAAGTCTCGCGCGAATAAGATCGACAAACTTAACAACTATGGATTTGAATGGTGCTTTTAAAGATGTTGGTCAGCTAGTGTTGAACTTTCAGGCCAATCTTACATATTATATATCAGCTGGTTACCAGGAAGCGGAAGTTCGAAAGGATTTTATAGACAAATTCTTTATAGCACTGGGGTGGGACGTAAATCACGAAAACCAAATTAATCCTTACCAGCAAGAAGTAAAAGTTGAGAAAGGTCAAAAGCAAGGTCAAAATCTTTCTCAACGTAGAGCAGACTATGCATTTTACCTAAACCCAGACTTCAAAAATGTCCAATTCTTTGTTGAAGCTAAAAAACCAGCCGTTGGATTGAAACATCCCGATCATTATTTCCAAATATGGAGGTACGGATGGAATGCTTCAACCCCTATAGCGATATTGACGGATTTCGAAGAATTTCACATAATAGATTGTCGGGCGCAACCTGACATTGATTCTGTTTTCAGTGGACATCATAAGATATTTAGATTTTCAGATTACCAAAACAAAGAAAAATTTGCTGAAATTTATTTCTTGTTTTCAAGGGAAGCCGTGGAGCAAGGAAGTCTCGAACGTTACGCAAATGATCTTCCACAAATCAGGGGAAAAGCTTCTCATAAATCGTTATTTAGAGGAGGTTATCAAGCTATAGATGAAAGTTTCCTACATTATATTGATAGTGTTCGAGAAACGCTCGCAAAAGCCTTTACTGGCAATGATCCAAATATGGATGGTGGGGCACTCACTGAATCAGTAACAAGAATAATTGATCGATTAGTCTTTATTCGATTCCTCGAAGACAAAAATATAGAACACGAAAGCCATGTGAGTGCATGGTCATCTTGGAGAGACTTCGTAGAAGATTGTCGAAAACTCGACGCCAAGTATAATGGTATCGTATTCAAACGACATTTCATCGACAATCAAACTTTTTCGCTCGATCAAGAGCGCCTTTTTTTAACCATTTGCCAAGATATTAGTAGCATTAACAGCCCGTATGATTTCAACTACATTCCCGTGCACATCTTGGGGAGTATTTATGAGCGGTTCTTGGGGAAAATTGTCACTATCACAGGAACCAGAGTCGCTATAGAGGAGAAGGAGCAAGTACGTAAATCTGGTGGGGTGTACTATACACCGAAATATGTCGTTGATCAAATTGTTTTGCGGACTGTTGGAGAGTTAATCAAAAACAAATCACCAAAGGAAATCTCTCTAATGAGATTCGCTGATATTGCTTGTGGCAGTGGGAGCTTTCTTTTGGGTGTATACGAGCTCCTTCTTGATTATCACACTAAATATTATTACACAAAATTAGAGGGTAAAACAGAAATTGATGGCCGTAGCGAGGATTTTGGCATGACTGAATATAGGGATGGTGTTTGGGAGCTCACTCTTAGAGCGCGCCAAAGTATCATGTTAAATAACATTTTCGGCGTTGATATTGACCATCAAGCAGTTGAAGTAACGCAACTAAGTCTTTTTCTCAAAATGCTTGAAGATCAGACTTTAACCTCTACTCGACTGAGGCAAGGCGCCCTTTTCTCAAAAGTACTGCCCGATTTGACCAAAAATATAATTTGCGGAAATAGTCTGGTAGGGACTGAGATCCTCGAAGGTTCATTGTTTTCTTTTGATCAAGAACGACAGATTAATCCAATGGACTATTCAACAGCTTTTCCCGATATTATGGAAAATAGTGGCTTTGATGCGATCGTAGGAAATCCACCGTATGACGTATTGGAGAAGGAACGTTTGCAAGATCTTTCGCCTCACGAGGTGCTTACTGAATATGTAAAATATTCACCAGAACTTCAAGGTGCTCTAGGTGGTAAACTTAACTTGTTTAGATTCTTCATCGTAAAGGCGCTACAACTACTCAGACCATCTGGTCGACTTGGATACATTGTGCCATTGTCGATAGTGGGAGATACATCTAACTCAAAAACTCGGGAGTACTTGGTTTCAAATACAAATAACTTGATTATTGAAGCTTTTCCCCAAAAAGACAATGTTGCAAGACGGATCTTTAGAGATGCAAAACTTTCCACTTGCATCATTTTAGGTTCAAAATCAAAAAGTAGAAGTCAAGATAAAAAATTGACCATTAGAACTTTTCCAGGCAACAATTTTCAAGAACCTCATAAAACCAACGAAATCTTTTTGAGAGACTTGAAGTTGATTGATCCTGAAAACCTCCCTATACCTCTAATTGATAGCGTAAATTGGAATTTATTGACGAGAATTCATAATAATGAAAAGTGTAGGAATATCGCAGATCTGACAGAAGACGTGGTCGTTCGTCGAGGTGAAATCAATCAAACTATATATAGAAAGTATATTACCGAAAGTCCAAATCAGTCAAAATTGATTAAGGGTGTTCAAATTGGACGGTATAGGTTCAATACAACATTAAGTCAGGGCAAAGTAGAATGGTTTGACGAATTACAACTTCATAAGGAAAAATCAGCTAAACCAATAAAAAGCTTAAGACGTATAGCGACGCAACGAATAACGGGAGTTGATGAGCGATTACGTTTAGTAGCCACAATCATTGATCCACCAGCTTATTTTGCAGATTCAACAAATTCACTGAATCTGACTTCTACCTCAAAATACGAATTAGAATACGTCCTAGCGTTAATAAACTCTCACTTGTTTCAATGGCGATTCAAACTTACTAGCACGAATAATAATGTTGGAACTAATGAAATTCTTGCAATGCCCTTCAGAATAATTGATTTTGGCAATAAAAAAGATCGAGACGCTCACGATCGAATTTGCAGCACTGTCCGAGAATTATTTGCCGCCAAAGCAAAGTTGTCGGATCTAAAGAGAGATTCGGACATTTCGTACCTCAAGACAAAGATTTTTGGGTTTGAAAGGCGAATTGAGGCTGAGATATATCAACTGTACAATTTGACAGACGAAGAAATAAAATTAATTGAACGAGGTCTAACAAAAGTTGTCGGGAACTGAATGTAGAATTTCTTTCAGTCAGGAACTTTCTAGATCAATCGGTTCCCATCCTTCCTATGTCTGTCATTTTCATTAAATACAACGTGGGGAAATTTATATCTTAAAACTGAAAGTGTATCTTCCGGTATTTGGTACCCCCTTTCATTAATGTATGATACACTCTTATTCTGGGGTACATGTAACGTCCAAGATAACTAAGCTGTCTGGAAGTACGCTTTCACGGTAACAGTTGGGCTTTTAAAGCTAATCAATAAGTTTATTTCTCATTCCGTACATTATCAGACCGGCTATGGTTTTAGCACCAACTTTGGATTTCATGTTTTGTCTAATTGTTTCGACTGTTCTTGGACTTAAAAAAACTTCTTTGGATATTTCCTCCGTTGTTTTATCCTCTGCTAGAAGTTTCAAAATTCTTATTTCTTTATCTGAAAATTTTACAGGGTTCGGGTAGAATTGCCGCACCTGTCTTTTAGTTTGTAATTTTGAAAGGACTGCTTTATTTACTAATTCGTTGAAATAGAAATCATCATTCATACAAGTTAGGATTGCTTGATATATTTCCTCTGGATCTGAAGTTTTAGTTAAATAGGCGTTGGCACCCATTTCCATCATTTTTGTAATCATCTCTTGATCGTCATACATCGTCAAAACAATAATCTTAACGTCATCGTATTCCTTTCTGAGCATTCCAATAGCGTTAACACCATCTACTTCTGGCATTCTGATGTCCATCAAAAGAACGTCAGGTTTCTTTAGGAGCATCTTATGCATCAGGTCCCGTCCATCTTCAGCCTCCCAGAGTATTTTAAGATAGTCCTTGCCCTTTAATGCCATCTTGATACCATCACGGAAGATTTTATGATCATCAGCGATTGATACCTTGATTACTAATTCAGAACTCATGTTAGGTTTGGAAATTTAATGGATTATGGTTTAAGTCGTTCAAAGTAAGGTCCATGGCGAAAATTTTGTTTGCCCTTGACAACTAAGCACTTATAACAAGATATACATTTCTAACACTAAAAAGCAAATACCTTATAAAAAATGTTAAAATAAGCAAGGTTTCCTCCTTTATTGAACAATTAATTGACACAAATCATGGTAAAAATAAAATCATGTAGGTTTACGAAGTATTTGCCCAAAGAAATGAATAGTAAAAATACGGTCTCTTAAATGTAAACTTACGTAAAATTTGAACGAATTTCTACTTGTTGAAGTATCGATAATCCTCTCCAGTACTGGATTCCAAGCAAATTACTAGTTTTTGAGTAAGCGAACACCTCTTGGCCAGGTTTTTTTTTTCACGTTCTTTCATGCTTTCAAATAAACCTCAAAAAACTTACATTATGATGAAAAATCTAACACTCGAAAAGCCAGCAATAGCATCGATTGGCGAGGAAATTGGACTTGAATTGGGTAATAAAATGGTTTCCAGTTACCGGTCATTAAATCCAACCGATGTTTTCGCTTATGAAGTTGGAAGAGACATTATTGATCAGATTCTTGCACAACCTGGCTGTCAAGGTTTAAGGTTTTACAATGCGTATAACGAAATAGGTCAGAAGACTTTGGTGTATGTCGGACTTGATAGCTCGGGAAAAACAATTACTGAGATCTCCGTTGTCATGGCTGACGGGTCTTTGGTTCAAAAGAAAGGTATAGTTGCTGATCGCATCAGGGTTCCAGGCGGGCCAGTTCGCGAAGGTATTGCAGAAGATGCAGATAGCTTCACTTGGATCGTAGACTAATTCCGCACATTCAAAAATTTAAATATCTGAAGAAAGTAACTGCAGTTTTATATATTTGATTCTAAATCAGATTATAATAGCTGCCACACTAGAATATATTACTTTAGCCTCTGTAACAGTACCCTTAGTATCGTATCTTTTTTTTTGTAAACAAAAAAAGGACACGATACTAAGGGTACTATTTTTTTATATTGTGTATTCATCTGCAAATGACAACATTTTATATTTCGTTGTATCTGAGCGGCCCGCATTACTCAAATTGTATCACCTTTTAATAAGCCTATTTACAATTGTCGAATTTTCTATTTTTGCATGGATCTTGTGGCGACTAAACACATCTAGGCTTCGGCGATCAATTATTAGTGTCTGTGCAGTTGGCTTTGCCATATTTTGTGTTATAACTTACTTTCATTCGCGAAAAGAGCTCTCGTTCGACTCTATGCCCGCCTCAGTTGAAGCGATCTTGTTATTAATTTTTTGTATCTTTTACTTTTACGAGCAACTGAACATGGCTGCTCACACTCCAATTTACCTTTCTAATCGATTTTGGATTGTCTTGAGCATAATGGTTTATACTTCTTTAAGTTTTTTCTTGTTTTTACAATCTTCAATTACCCCCTTCCAAGTCATTCAAAGTTATTGGGATATAAATCTAGTTTCTAATATTTTGAAAAATATCATTTTTGCCATTGCATTCGTTATTAAGGACGGAAGTTTACCGCGCGAAGGCGAGAAACGACTTAATGAACCCAAATTCAGATCAACACCTTCATATAAACCTTAACACACGGCTAAGTTCCAATGATTTTTATTGAAATTCCAACCGACAACAACATCTCAATGGTACTTTTTTTCGGTACTGTCGGTATGCTGGCGCTTACGATCGGGCTGATTGTGTTTATCATTTTTCACCAGCGAAAGGTGATCAGGTACCAGGGCAAACTGCAGTTGATGGAGCAGGAACAGCAAAAAATGCTGCTAAATGCGTCTATCAGGCTACAAGAGGAAGAAAGACAAAGGATTGCAGCTGATCTTCATGATGATGCCGGGCCATTACTGGCTACCGCTCGTTTGTACCTTAACGAAAACCTGGTGAACCTCGACAAACAATCCCAGCTTCAGAGTATATATAATGCCAAGCAGATCATAGATGATACCATCCAGCTGATCAGGAACATCTCACATAGCCTGATGCCACCGACATTAAAGAATTTTGGCCTTGAATCAGCGGTAAATGACCTGTTCCAGAAAATATCCGGTTCAGGCAGCATGAATGCCAGCTGCCGCTTCCACGACTACCGGGAAAGATTACACGCCGACCAGGAACTGATCATATTCCGGGTGATCCAGGAGCTGATCAACAATATTCTCAAACATTCGAACTCGAGTTTTATTCACCTGACCCAAAACCTTAATGGCAACAACCTCTATATCAGGATGCACCATGACGGCCGCGGCATCACCCAGGCAGATTTTGAAAAACTCAACAAAAGCAATGTGGGTCTTGGTTTGAAAAATATCCAGAGCCGCCTGAAACTGGTGCATGGCCAGATCTTTTTTGAAAAGGACATGTCACAGACCTATTATAAGGTAACGATAGAAATACCTAAAACTGAAGAAGAATTATCCCGGACCTGATTACGTGTTTCCACTTAGATGAGATGAAGATATTCATGAGGCCGGGCAAGCGGAGCTTTTTTCATGTACTTTTAATCAGCCATTACCGTTAATACCTCATGGGCCCCATAAAAGTCGCTATCGCTGATGATCACAAAATATTCCGCAAAGGAGTAATACTGTCATTACGCCCATACACCAACATCAAATTTGTTCTCGAGGCCGAAAACGGCCAGGAACTGATCAATAACCTCCCGGCCTCAGAAGAATTGCCGGAAGTCATCCTGATGGACCTCCGGATGCCTCAGAAAGACGGCATCGAAACCACCAAGGTGGTCGCCAAACAATTTCCCAAGATCCATATCATTGCGCTTACCATGTACGAAGACGAAAGATTCGTGAGCCACATGATGGAAATAGGCGCCAATGGTTATCTACTCAAAAGTGCTGATCCTTCAGAAATCAGGACGGCCATCATGGAAGTAATGTCCAAGGGATATTACCTCAATAACTTTGTTAACCGGATCCTGCTCAAAAAGTCACACTCAAGACAGAAAGTGGTACCTACCCTCACGAGCGAGGTTACCCTCAGCGACCGCGAAAGAGATGTGATCAAATATATCTGCATGGAGTTTACGGCACACGAAATCGCCCAGAAGCTCGATGTGAGCCCGCGTACAGTTGAAGCCATCAAAGACAGGTTAATGGAAAGATTCGGCGCAAAAAATACTGCTGGTCTTGTATTCTACGCGGTCAAGAACAATCTAATCGATTGATCTACTAATTATCTTCCCATAGATTGATCCACTAATTACCCGGTATATAGCCCATCATTTTTTTGTGGACCTGTTGAGTTTTTATATACTTCCCCGATTGTTGTCGTTATTCTAACGGGTATCTATAAGCGCATTTCAGGAATGTCACCATTGATTACCAATCGCCCGGCTGTTTTTGATTTGATCTCTTCGACTGATACTCCCGGTGCCCTTTCAATTAATTGAAATCCTCCACCCGGTAAAACATCCAGCACGGCCAGGTCACTCACGATCCGTTTCACACAATGCACGCCGGTCAAGGGCAGGCTGCAGGCAGGCAATAATTTTGATTCGCCCTTTGGATTGGTATGCATCATAGCGACGATAATGTTTTTGGCACTTGCCACCAGGTCCATCGCACCACCCATACCCTTCACCATTTTGCCGGGTATCTTCCAGTTCGCGATATCCCCATTTTCAGAAACTTCCATGGCACCCAGTATCGTCAGATCCACTTTGCCGGCGCGGATCATACCAAAACTTTCCGCCGAGTCAAAAAATGATCCGCCGGGTAAAACGGTTACGGTTTCTTTGCCCGCATTGATCAGGTCAGCATCGATCTCCGATTCAACCGGGTAAGGCCCCATGCCCAGCATACCATTTTCAGACTGGATGGTGATGAACATACCAGCCGGGATATAATTAGCAACCAGGGTGGGGATCCCGATACCAAGGTTCACATACATGCCGTCCTTTAATTCAAGGGCTATTCTTTTTGCAATCGCGTATTTATCGAGTGGCATAGGCTGTTATGAAGACAGGCTGATGACGAGCCTGTAAATGGTTTTAAACAATGATTAAATGAAGCGACAACAAAGGACAGGTGTTTAACGATGATCATTCAGAATTCTATGCTTGTCCCCTGCCCTTCGCAATAAGATCAATTATGATAAGGCCGGGATTTAAATCTTTGCAATTTGTATCGTTCTTTTTTCTATCCTTTTTTCATAGCCCGAACCTTGAAAGATGCGGTGCACATAAATACCGGGTACATGGATATGATCGGGATCAAGTTCACCGGGTTCTACCAGGTGCTCCACCTCTGCGATGGTAATGTTACCGGCTCGTGCCATTGAAGTGGAAAAATTGCGGGTGGTTTTGCGAAACACCAGGTTACCAAATCGATCCCCTTTCCAGGCTTTCACAATGGCGAAGTCGGCATGAAGCGCGTGTTCCATCAGGTACATCTTCTCACCAAATTTCCTGACCTCCTTGCCTTCCGCCACCTCCGTACCATAACCCGCCGGTGTAAAAAATGCGGGTATGCCCATACCGGCCATCTGTATACGCGTGGCCAGTGTACCCTGCGGTACCAATTCAACTTCGAGTTCATTGTTCAACAGCTGTCTCTCAAACTCCGCATTTTCGCCGACATAAGAACTGATCATCTTTTTTATCTGCCGCGTTTTCAGCAACAGGCCAAGACCAAAATCATCCACGCCCGCATTGTTCGAGATGCAGGTGAGGTCCTTTACTTTTTTGTGCACCAGGGCCGTGATACTGTTCTCCGGTATACCGCATAATCCAAAACCTCCGAGCATCAGGACGGACCCGTCACTGATATCCGCGACCGCGATATCAGCATTATCAAAAACTTTGTTCATAGATCCCGTTTTTATTGAATAGCTATATCGTGAAGTTATCAATTACTTTGAAACAATTCTAAGGCGTGGGAGTAATACAAACCTTTAATTGAAGCCAACGGATTAATTGAAGCTAAGGGTTTAATTGAAGTTAATGGTTTAATTAAGGCTAAGGCAATAATTGAGGTGAGGGTTTCATTAAAGCTAAGGGGGAGCGCTACGGGTAACGAATGATCGGCAGGAATGCCTGCACAATCACTGATCGGGGAATTAAAGGCTGGTGAAAAGTTGCAGGATCAGGAGGGAACCAACGTGCGCTTACTTTACACTATCCTCTGCCGCACTGGCGGCACTAGGCATAGAGTCAGGAGGATTTGCCAGTTTTGGCCTGTACATCTCTTCCTTTAGCCGGTCGGCTCTCCGGAGAAGGGTATCCATCATCACCTTACTCAGATCCGGGCGGGTCATGTAGAACTTATAGCTTTTTATAAATTCATCCCTGGTAATATTATTCAATGAAAATACCTGGGCATAGACCTTAAAGGTTTCTTCGGTTTCGTCTATCCTGGCACTGTCTTTCATGATAAACTGCGCGGCAAAACGGTCGGCCAGCATCATATCCCACAATACTTTTTCCATCCTGGCCTGCGGTAGCACACCGGATGGGACCTTTGATTTGTTTGTACAGGCGATGCACAAACACAAAAACAAACTCAATATTATCAGCTGATGAGAAATCTTCATGGTATATCCTGTCCTTCCGATGATCGTGTTTAATTTTTATCCCCTACCCGTTTATCTCAGTTCCTGGCGGTAACGGTTTGAATTGGCGATATCCAGTTTCACCAGCATCTCCTGTGCCTTTTGTTTTTCTTCAGGAGTGCCTTTTTTAAAAATGCGTATCAGCTCTGTGGCTTTTCCCTGGAAAAAAAACTGCACGATCATGGTATTCGGGATATCGTTGTTCAGCGTATTGAACTGCCCTATCGTATTCAAAATGCCCGTTCTGCCCGCAGCTTCATTTTCATACAACAGGTCCATCCCGAGCCGGTAATAACTGTAAAACGCATCATGCACAATCGCATAACGGTTGTTGGTGAGGTTCTCATTCAGCCAGTAACGGTTACGCAGACCATCAAACGCTTTCCAGCCGTTTATGTCGCGGCCCTCGGGGGCATTGTTAACGATCTGCTGCGCTTTCAGGAAAAACGGGTCGCCCCCCCGGAGTGCAAATGAATTATAATCCAGGCCGAGTATGGTATATGCATAATAAGCGATCGTAGCCGAAAGATTGGAAGCCAGCGGATCGGACCCGGTCACCCGGTTCTCATTAAATTCAATCGGCTGGTACTCGACATATTTAAAAGTAAAAGACTCATCCTGGAAGTTGATCAGCGGGGTTTCATAAGCCGTATTATACACCGGTCTCGCCGCCTGCACGGTAAGGCTGGCCTTATAGACATTGTTGCCCACGGCCTCGTTGATGATGACAAGGAAATTACAGACGATCTTTTCGTTGGTCTTGAAGGTTTCGTTCGACCATTTGCGGTTGTTCACAAACGTGGTAAGGCTGTTCTGGAGGGTCTGGAAGATCTTTTTATCGGTCTGGGAACTTACCTGGCTGGCATTAATGGTTATCCTGGCACTCAGTTCCTGGGAAAGCAAACGGTTGCTGAACAGCATCACCGGCAACATCAGAATCACAACTAATCTACGCATGCATCATGTTTACAATCCTATCAACGATATCTTTTGCGACTTGTTGTTTTGGTTTTCTTTCGAAATCAAACTCCTGCCCGCTCTTTTCGAAGATGGTCACCTTATTGGTATCATGACCAAAACCGGCACCAGCATCATTCAGTGAGTTCAGCACGATCAGGTCGGCGTTTTTTGTTGCCATCTTATTAAGCGCATATTCCCTTTCATTGGTGGTTTCGAGGGCAAAACCCACCAGCAGCTGGTCCTTTCTTTTGATGGCACCCAGGCTTTTGAGAATGTCCCTGGTTTTTGTGAGTTCCAGGTGGAGGGAATCGCCGTTTTTCTTGATCTTCTGGTCGGCATAAGTTGCGGGCGTATAGTCGGCCACGGCGGCAGACATCACCGCTATATCGCTGGTTGGGAAAAGTTCCTGGCAAACCTGGTACATTTCTTCGGCGGTCTGTACCTGGTACAGCTTCACGCCATCTATATTTTTTCCGAGGGATGATGGACCCAATACCAGGTTAACCTGGGCACCGCGTTTGACGAGTTCCTTCGAAATGGCAATGCCCATTTTGCCGGATGAATGATTGCCGATAAATCTTACCGGGTCGATTGGCTCATAAGTGGGGCCGGCAGTGACGAGTACACGTTTGCCTTCCAGGTCCTTGGCCCGGAAAAAGTTCTCTTCTATAAAACAGATGATCGTTTCAGGTTCGGCCATCCTGCCATCACCATATAATCCGCTGGCGAGTTCGCCTTTTTCAACGGGGATGATCTTATTACCAAATCCCGCCAGTTTTGTAAGGTTTTCACCGGTTACCGGGTGGTGCCACATATCCTCATCCATTGCAGGTGCGACCACTACCGGGCAGGTTGCGGAAAGATAAGTGGCCAGCAGCATATTATCGCAAAGGCCGTTCGCCATTTTGCCAAGCGTATTGCAGCTCAGGGGTGCGATCAGCATCAGGTCGGCCCACCGGCCAAGCATCACGTGGTTCGACCAGGAGCCTTCTTCAAACAGGTCGACGATCACATCGTTTTTTGAGAGGGTCGACAAAGTGAGCGGCGTTACAAAGTCTTTCGCCGAAGGGGTCATGACCACCTTTACTTCGGCCCCCAGTTTTACCAGCGATCGCACGAGCAGGATAGACTTATAGGCTGCTATACTTCCCGTAATGCCGATCAATATTTTCTTTCCCTGGAACATGCGATAAAATTACTGCAAATATTCACGAAAAAAAGCGACAGGTACGCTGCCGCTCAGTCTTATATATGTTCCGCAATCGCGGGCCTATGTCCCGCCTTAGCGGGAATGTGTTTCGTTAATCAACTAAAAAGATCATCTTCATTTTTCCTGTGGTAGATCTTATCTTCCAGGAATTCCTGGGTAGCCAGCAATGCTGCATTTGGCATTCTTTCGTAGGCTCTCGAGATCTCGATCTGCTCCTTGTTCTCGTGGATCTCTTCCAGGCTGTCTGTATGGCTGGCGAATTCCTCGAGTTTGCTATGCAATTCCTCTTTCAGGGAAATATTGATCTGGTTTGCTCTTTTGGCAATGATGGCAATAGATTCGTAAACATTACCGGTTTTACCCTTAATAACATTCAGGTCCTTGGTTTCTGCAACATTGGCCGTATTGGCACTAATCTGTCTTCTTAGCCTGCTCATTTTGGATGTCTTTGATGTTTGATTGTGATAAATTCCGATACCGTTCAACTTCTTTTGTATACGCGTTATCCGCGAAACGGTCCGTGAAGTCGTTCACTTCTGCCAGGACCTTTTCATATCGCTCCACTTTCTTTTCGTCTATACTGTTACGCGCGTAGAGATAATAACTTTTGATCACCTGCAGCTTGTATTGCTCACTCTTCTCTGAATCCGGGAAATTGCTCATCAGGGTATTATAGGCGATAGCTGCTGCCAGGTAGTGACCCATATTATAATACAGCTCGGCACTTTTGACTTCCTTCACTTCCAGTTTGCGCCGGCTCAGGTCAATGATCTCATTTGCTTCCTTCAGCCGCGGGGAACCGGGATGCGTATTGATAAAGGTCTGCATCAGGCCGATCGTTTTCTGGGTATTGGTCTGATCCAGCTCTGCTTTGGGCGATTGCCGGTAATAGGTATAGGCCCGCATATATTCCATCTCCTCCGCCTTCTGGCTGGTCGGAAAAACCTCCGTGAACTGTTTGAACAGGTTTTCGGCCTGCAGCCAGTCTTTCAGGTAATAGGAGCAGTAGGCGTATTTGTAAAAAAGGTCCTCAAACTGGGGCTGGCCCTTATAGATAGGGAACAGTTCCTCGTACAGCTGCTGTGCGAAATTGTATTTTTTGGCAACATAGTACTTCTCTGCCATTCGCAGTTTATAGTCGTAGTCAGTACTTTTCTGCACTTTGGCAAACTTCGAGCAGGAAGTAAACGCAACAGCAATAATAAGGATCAGTAAAGGTAACCGCATAAAAGTGGGCAAAGTTAAGATATTAACGGCAAATATTAAAGGAATCATTACTGCAGCCAAAATAGCTCCGTTAATAAATCTTTAAAACCCGACTTCACTTCGTTACGTCGGGCGATGCCCGATCACTTCGTTACGTCGGGCGACGCCCGATCACTTCGTTACGCCGGGCGATGCCGATCGCTTCCGTACGTGGGGGAAGCCCGACTTCACTTCGTTACGTCGGGCGAGGCCCAATCGCTTCGTTACGTCGGGCGATGCCCGATCACTTCGTTACGTCGGGCGACGCCCGATCACTTCGTTACGCCGGGCGATGC
>NZ_JBTLQG010000060.1:0-15659 GCF_054461535.1 Flavitalea antarctica | reverse complement strand
GGATAATGATTTATCCAGTTTCTTGTTGACACAAAGTCTTTGTTGAGACTAATGTAATTTGGCTCATTAGAGTCGTAATAAGAATCATAATGACCAATCACCTTAAATGGATCCATCCAGAGATACATGAAAATGGACAATATCAAAGGAATCGAGAAAACAGCCAGGTTGAGAAAGAATGATCTGATTCGCATTAGAACAAATTAGTTAGAATTGAAAATAGATGAATTGACGGTTCTCATACACCCCAAGAAAAACTATTGCAAGAAGTAAACAATAATATATTCCCCATCTGACATAAACAGGCCGGGAATTTACAAGTGTCAAAAGGTTGTATTTACGCTGTAAAAAGTGAACACTCTCTAGAAAAACTAAAACGAGAAAAGATAGCAACAGGTCTATGCTATAAATTGGAACTTTGCCAACCAAGGCAATCACGTTATTAGTGAAAGGGAGCATCACGAGCTCATACAAAGCGGTAGGAATTTTGCCTGCAATATATAAAGCTTCGTGGATGTTATTTGCTCTAAAAAATATCCATGCAAATGTCACCAGACAATAAGTGGTGGCAACCTGTACGGCGCTGTAAAGTCTGGGTAGGTTATCTATTCCTAATGCTGAGTTTATTTTCGAGCGAAATTCGTGTGAGAGAATTGCGAAAACTAAGTAAAAACCGTGAAGGGCGCCCCATACGATGAAGGTCCAATTGGCTCCATGCCACAACCCGCTTACGAGAAAGACAAAGAATAGATTGAAATACCACCTTGGTACAGATACCCTGTTTCCGCCCAGAGATATGTACAAATAATCTCTGAACCAGGTCGAGAGTGATATATGCCAACGTTTCCAAAATTCAGAGATTGTCCTGGCGTGGTAAGGTTTGTCAAAGTTTTTCATCAATTTGAAGCCCATCACCTTTGCGGACCCTAAAGCTATGTCCGAATATCCCGAGAAATCACAGAAAATCTGGAACGAGAAAAATATGGCTGCCAGTAAGAGAATTAATGGAGAAAATGAATATGGATCATTAAATACAGGATCAGTTAGTTGCACCAACCTGTCAGCAATAACAACCTTTTTAAACATTCCCCACATCATTAATTTGAGGCCATCTGTGACATTTCGGTATTTAAAGAATTTCTTTTCATGAAACTGGTGTAGCACATTTTGGGGTCTTTCGATTGGTCCTGCAACCAGTTGTGGATAGAACATTACATATAAAGCGTAAATACCGAAGTGCTTTTCAGCTTTTTGATTTCCCCTGAAAACTTCAATGGTGTAACTCATTGCCTGGAAAGTATGAAAGGAGAGCCCGATTGGTAAAATAATATTGAGCAAGGGAAGATTATACGTAGCGATCCCTGAAGAATGAAGGAGGTGGTTTATATTATCTATAAAGAAATTATAGTACTTGAATATTGCCAGCACTCCTACGTTTGCAAATATGCTGACAATTAAGTATCGTTTTCTTTTACTCCCCTCGGCATTTTCAATCATTATTCCTGCAACATAATCAATGATAATTGTGACGAATAGGATAATAAGATAAGCAGGTATAAACGCGGCATAAAAGACACAGCTTGCGACCAGTAAATGCAGCCATCTCCATTTATGTGGTAAAAGAAAGTAAAGAATAGTGACTACTGGAAAAAATATTAAAAATTGAAGGGAGTTGAACAGCATAGAGATAGGGTTTGAGACCGGAGAAAATCGATCGTTTCTCAAGTTTCTGTTTTCCGCCATCGACGGGAAACAAAGACTAAGCTAATAAAAGTAAAAAAAAATTAATATAGTTCAAAAGAGTATGATCGAAGATCAATTAATTTTTACTCTAAAACGGAGCGTCGGATCCAACTATGAAGGATGCCCAGAACCTGTGCATCTTTACTCATATCAAATTTCCTTGCGAACAGTTTGTCAGTGGTTTTTAATCGTTCCAGGTCTTGCACTGTTAGAATCTTCGGATGGCCCGGGCTTTCAGGTTGGGTCCAGTCTACGTAAGTTAGGCTGTCTTTAATATCGCTTTTAAATTTGGAATTATACAGGGTAGTAGCAAAAATGAATTCATCGGCTCCCCAACAATATTTATAGTAGCGGGGAATAGTTGGATGTTGCCTAAAAAATTCCAACAAATAGGTTATCGCAGCCGCAGATAAAGTAAACCAGTTCGATCTTCCAACGATTTTGTGATCTAAGGGGTATTTTCTGGGAGGCAATATTAGGTTAAGTAATTTTTCAATTCTATGCTTGCCGGGAATCTGCCAGTTAATAAGATGGTATTTTTTGACCCTCGGCGCAGCATCTTTCCATTCATCGTCTACTGACTCACAAGTTATGAACTCCGATCCCTTGTTGCGGTCAAAAAAATCATAGATGTATTGAGGCGACTTTATTGGGAAATCCTGTGATGAAATAACATTTACAAAGTCGTACTTTCCTAAAGGGATTTCTTCAAAACCGTTAATGGTGGCTTGTATTGTACCATACCCAGCCCAATAGACTTTTGTACGGTTGCGGATTAGAAATACATTTTTTTTTTCACTCAGGTATTGAAAAGGTTCGATTGCGGTTTTCTTATCGACATGTATGTAAAAGTGAAATCGCTCATGGTCTAAAGCTTCGATGAGCATTTCTAACTGCCTGGGGTTTTTATGCGTTAAAATCAAATGGGCGATCATAAACTTAAGTACCGGAGGAGGCGACGAAATTTAATTTTTTATTAATAATTTTCCAACTACGGGTTAACACTAGCCCATAGAATTGCCTGATCTGCAGAATAACACTGCCAAGGGAGAGCGATATCTGTTTTCGCATAATCACATACCACGCGATAGCCCCTAAAATTGATGTGATTAAAGTACCTAATGCTGCTCCATAGAGCCCAAATTGAACCAGGCAGATATAATTTACTAATAAGTTCACAGCAAGGGAAATTCCGTTAACAACGAAACATAGCTTCTGTTTTCCAATCGAATTGAGGACGTTCGCAGCTTGATTTTGCATTGGTCGTAATATTCCAGTAGCCATGTATAGCTGAAGAATGATTGCAGCCGGGACATAAGTAGCTCCCGCTATCATACTGATTACCAAATTGGGAAAAGCTATAACAAAGATAGATGCAGGAAGAGTGAAAGACAATAGTATTGCAACCATCTTTTCATACAGATATTTGACCTTCTCCATCCCTACCTGGGCAGATGCCTGAGATACTTTTGGAAAAATTATTTCTGAAGCCGCATAAGAAGGTATATCTACAAATCCATTGATCCTGCTTGCGGTATTGTAATAGGCAACGAAGGCTGGATTCGTCAGGAACGTTGCTGTCATTACCTGATCTACATTAGCAAATATATTCGATAGCATGCCCGACCCGAAAATATAACCACCATATCCGAAGATCTTTTTTATAGCGGGAATGGAAGGATCAAATTTATGGGACATATGTTTACGCGTAAGCAAATAAATCACTGTCGTACCCCCAACGATTCCAGCAGACTGAAACAAGGCGAGTTGAACAAGAGAAAAACGATTATCAAGTATAAAATGAATGAAAATAATTCCGAAAAAAATTAATTGTCTTATGAAATGACCTGCAAATACACCTTTAAAATCGAAGTGAGATTGCTGAATCGCCTCAAAGTGGGAGAAAAATACCATGGCGATAAGACCAGGGATAAAGTAGATGAGCATCATACTTAGCTCGGGTCCACCATGTAACCAGACCGAAAGCGGCTTTGAAAACAACAAAAGAAAGAGAATAAATAAAATGCTAATGGAAATATTTATAATAAATGAAGAAGATGCGATATTTGTTTTTTCGATAGGTTCATTGCTTGCACTGACAAATCTGATATGTGCACCTTTTAACAGGCCGCTTTTCGAAACCTCAAAAATAGTTGTGACTATAAGAAACAACGCCCAGGTACCCATCTGTTCTTTTGTAAGAAACCTGACCAAAATCAAGAAATTAACCAACCCAAACAACGATAAAGAAAATCGCTGCAGAAAGGTATAAATAGCAGAGCGAATCCAGTAAGAAGAAAGGTATTTTCTCAAAAAATTCGTTTTTGGGGTTGGGGTTTTAGGCTAGCCAAACATACTTCAAAAAGTCGGTTCGTCTAAATCGGAGGACCTTTAATTGTGTTCTGCTACCTATTTCCTTAAAAACAGGGAAGTATTAAAGTTTTCTGGTATTTTGTTTATTCACAAAATTTTCTGCAGCACCAAATCGTTTATACTAAAGATGATATCAAAAAACATCGTTATCGCGCCTTGCGGCAATAAATCCCGTCTATTTAAGGATAGCTGGCTAAAAGCATCAGAAAATAGAGATTTTGATCTTTGTTTATTGTTTTATCACGAGGAGATAAACGATCCATCCTTATACGAAGATGCGGATTACTTTTTTCATCTTAAGGGATTCAAGTACCACATGTTACATGAACTCTTTACAAGTCTCCACCCGGAGTGGCTGGATAAATACGAATATTTTTATTTCCTCGACGATGATATTGAGATTAGCACGGATGAAATCAACAAAATGTTTTATCTAAGCAGGGCCTTTCAATCTGCAATCTCTCAGGCGGCTTTGTCTCCTGATTCTTTCTGCAGCTGGCCAATGTTTAAGCAACAGAAGAATAGTTTCTGCCGGTTTGTAGGCCAGATAGAAGTAATGGCGCCATTGTTTGAAAGCCAAACCTTAAGGATATGCTTACCTTCATTCGTCGGCAATAGGTCGAGCTGGGGTGTGGATTCCGTATGGTCAAAGATCTTGGAATATCCGGAAAACAGACTGATTGTTTTTGACTCTGTATTAATGCGGCATACCCTCCCGGTTGGAGGAGGCGAATTATATAAAAAAATTGGCGTGAATCCCGAGGATGAATGGAAAGCTATAACTAATTCATTCAAGGCCAGGAAACACAACTATCGGGAATATGGCCGTTTACAAATTGTTAATAGAAAAACTAACTGGCCGATTTACGCTTATCATCGCAGCCAGGAAAGTCTTGCCAGAATGCTTCAGATATGGAATGACTACGATCTTCCCTCAAGAATCAAAAGTCGGAGCAACAACATTATCTGGAAAAAAAAGTGAATAATTCGGGGAAGAATTCCATACCGGCGATATTATATCTTCACGGAATTTCGCTTACTCACGGGTGATGTCGGAGCTTTAGCTCTGTAAATCAATGGCTTCACGGGATACAAGCCTTTGGTGAAATCGAATCAGGGTACATTTTTAATGGTTATTTAATGTTTCTGGTACAGAATTTGTTATCACAGGTTGGCCGTGGAGAGAAAATTTTCACCTTAAAATAACAATTTCGATTGGCTAAAACCCTTAAACCGAAACTTCAATACCTATTTGATGTTGACACTCACCTTTAGGCCAATTCTTAAAGCCCCTTTCATTAACATAATGCATTATCCTATGAAACCCCTAAAAGCTATCTTACTTTCCGTAAGCTTGTTGCTAATGTCTAATGTAGTGTTTTCGCAAGTCGCTACTGGAACTGTCATCGGAAACCAAACAGTTATTAATGTCCCTATTACAGCTTCTGGCACTCAAGCCCAGGCTTTAATATATCTACCGGACGACTATGCTGCAAATCCGACAAAAAAATATCCACTCCTGATTTTTCTGCATGGAGCCGGTGAAGGAAGTTCACAAAATATCAATCAGGTACTAAACACGGGACTTCCTCAACTAATTGCGCAGGGTTTAAAGCCCTACGGGATCGATCCGGTAACTGGTGAAACCGTAAAATATATTATAGTATCACCACATGCTGCAAACTCATCCTGGTCATTCCAATTTACCCATATAAAAAACATTCTTCCGAATATTACCTCAAACTATAGGGTAGATGTGGGCAGAGTAATTATTTCCGGATTGTCTGCAGGAGGCTATGGTACCTGGACATGCATATCCGATGGAGGTGTAGATTGGTTAAAAAATAATATTACTGCCATTGTGCCTTTATCGACAGCAGAAGTAGATCCGGCTCGTGAGGCTAAACTGAGTAACGCAGCGCTGGCTGAGGTCGCTGTTTGGGCAGCTTGTGGCACCGAAGACTCGCATTGGCCTGGAGCGGTTCGGTACCAGTCGCTAGTACAGGCTGGCAATCCTACCCGACCTGTTGTTTTGATACCTATGCAAGGTGCGGATCACAACTCTTCTGCATGGAATCCACCATATACCCTGGCGTTTACTGGTTTCAACGGAAAAAATCTCTGGTCAAGAATGCTGGATTATAAACGGCTGTCTGGTAGTACGGGAGGATCAGGTGGATCTGTAAATGCTGGTACTGATCAAACAATAACTTTACCAGCGTCGTCAATCAATTTAGCCGCCAGCGCAGTAGCGCCTACGGGGTTAAGCATTTCAACTTTTTTATGGACGAAGGTTTCAGGACCCGGGTCTCCCATATTTAGAAATCCAAATGCTGCAAGTACAGCAGTAGATGGACTTACTCAGGGTACATATATTTTTCGCGTGGCCGCGACAAGTAATCAAGGTACAACGTTTACAGACGATGTGCAGATCATTGTGAATGTGCCGCCAGTTGCCAATGCCGGAGCAGATCAAAGTATTACTCTGCCTATTAACGTTGCGACGCTGGATGGCACTCAATCCGCTGATCCCGATGGTAGTATTAGTGCATACAATTGGTCTCAGATACAAGGACCTTCTGTTTCAACTTTATCGACCCCATTAACAGCTAAAACAGGCTTGACTTTATTACAGGCGGGTGTCTATAAATTCAAATTATTAGTAACTGATAACAGAGGTGCAGCCAAAGCTGACACAGTGCAAGTAACTGTCAATGCCACTTCTCCTCAAATACCTGGAAATCAAAAACCAGTAGTTAATGCTGGTGCAAATCAAACCATAACTCTTCCAACAAATAGGATAACTGTTATCGGTAGTGCTCAAGATACGGATGGAAGTATTGTTTCTGTTTCATGGTCAAAAATTTCCGGTCCATCACAATTCAATATTGCGTCCCCCAACCAAATACAGACTGTCATCGAGAATCTTCAACAAGGAGTTTACAGGTTCCAGCTGGAGGCTACTGATAATAGTGCAAATACAAATAGTGCCACGGTCGATATCACAGTTAACGCCGCATCATCCGTTCCATCGGGATCACAGTGCGGAGGAAAGAGGATATATATTGTTCCTGGTAGTGATAGAGGCAAATATATTTCCGGGAGTAATTTTTCCTACCAACCCGGAGATACCTTTGTATTGAAGGCAGCCAATAGTCCCTGGAGTTACTTTTCTATGGACGGGATCCACGGAACTGCATCCTGCCCTGTCGTGATAGTGAATGAAGGCGGACAAGTGATTATGACAAATGGGTTTGGAATTACTAATACAACCAATTTAAAAATTGCTGGAACAGGCAGTGGTGATCAATACGGGTTTCAGATAAAAGACAATAAAGTGGATGCCCAGGGTCCTGCAGTAAGCATATCTGGAAAATCGAGTAACATAGAAGTGACAAACCTTTACATAAATCACAAAGAGTACGGGTTCTGGATCAAGAACGAAGCAGATTGCGATGTTTCACTAAACTTTCCAAATTGGACACTCGATAACATCTCCGTACATGATTGTCTCATACGTGAAATGGACAGTCAGGGATTTTATATGGGAAGTACGGACCCAAATAACTTAGACCGTCCAATTGTTTGCAATGGAGTCACAAAGTATTATGCTCCTTCACGTTTGAGCAACATAAGGATCTATAACAATATTATTGACGGTACCGGGCGACCAGGTATCCAATTGTCTGGTGCAATGTCAGGTAATAATGAAATATACAATAACACTGTTCGGAATACCGGATTACAATTTGACGATGCTCAGGGAACGGGGATTTCCCTTGGTGGTTATACCCGTGCATACGTACATCATAATAATATTAAAAACACCTATACCTGGGGTATAGCTTCTTTGGGCGGTTCAGGACTTGTTCGAATCGAAGACAATACAGTTGACAGTAGTGGTTGGGTAAACAACAGAAGTTTAACCTGGCCAACCAACATAGCTGTTGACACCCGGACGACATCCCCAGTGGACAGTACAACATTTTGGATCAAAAATAATGTGCTTGGGGCACACCGGCATCCCTCTCTGAATATGACTGTAGCAGATCTACGTCGCAGTATGGCCAGGTCAAATATTATTTGCAACAATACCCAGAAGTCAAACGGACAACCTGTGATAATTAGCGTTGAGGCTGGGATAGTATATTCAAATTGCACAACGACACCTCCTGTGGTTAATCAAACACCGGTGGCGATAGCAGGAAGCAATCAAACTGTTACTCTGCCGACAAATAGTATCACTGTAAAGGGTAGCGGTACTGATGCAGATGGAAGCATAACTTCTTACGAATGGACAAAAATCGCCGGACCGACCCAGTTCAGCATTGTATCACCATCCCAGGCGCAGAGTGTTATAAACAACTTGGTCCAGGGAATCTACCAGTTCCAGCTTAAGGTTACTGATAACCACGGGGCCAGCGCGAGTAATGTCGTTCAGGTGGAGGTTAAACAAGCCCCTGTCGTGGGTAATCAAGGCCCTATTGCCAATGCCGGACAGGATATCGTGATAACTTTACCCACGAATTCGGCTAGAACCGATGGAAGTAAGAGTGTTGATCCTGACGGTTCGATTGTAACTTATGAATGGAGTAAAATAGATGGACCTTCCAGTTTTGACTGGGCTTCAAATAACTTGATATCTGGTGAAATTGTTAATCTTGTTGAAGGAACCTATACTTTACAATTAAAGGTAACAGATAACAAAGGTGCATCGTCAACTGATCAGGTACAGATCAAGGTTAATCCCGCACCCCTGGGTAATAATCGGGCACCAGTTGCAAAAGCAGGCATGGATCAGAAACTGCAACTTCCAAATAATAGTGTAAGAGTTGACGGAGGTGGGTCATATGATACAGATGGACTCTTTATACGACACAGATGGTCAAAGCTTTCCGGACCATCCCAGTACAATATCACTGACGCCAATGCAGTTGCAACCAATATAACAGGACTTGTTGAAGGAGTTTATGTGTTCAGGCTTGTGATAACCGATGATAAAGGCGCTACCGGTACTGATGATGTAGAAATCACTATTGATAAGGCGATAATCCAGGCGCCACCAACAACATCTCAGCCTCCGGTCTCTGAAAAGCTCACCGTGAACGCTGGAAGTGATATTCGGGTAATACTCCCGAGGTATCGTGCAATACTTCAAGGTTCTGCCACTAACGGTACGGATATTTCATATCGTTGGACAAAGTTTTCCGGTCCTGATAACTATAACATTTATTCAGCTTATTCAAGCGTAACAGAACTTCAGGATCTGCGAGTAGGAGTTTACACTTTCAGGCTCACAGCAACAGATGGCAAGGGTAATGTTGCATATGATGATGTAGTTGTAACGGTTTCAAATTCGGTGGCAAGAATAGATGCGCCAACTGCGTTGTCTGCCACTGTCTGGCCAAATCCATCAAAGGGTGTCTTCAACCTGAATCTGAAAAGCAACTCTGAAGCAACACCAGTCACAATCAATATTTATAATCAGTTAGGACTGTTGATAAGAACTATCACAGAAGTACAACCGAATACTACTATCACAGTCGGACAGGACTTGATGAAAGGACAATATTACCTTCAAATCAAACAAGGATTACAAAGCAGTATAATCAAACTGATAAAGCAATAAACGGGGCTTTTTTAGTTCATCAAATAAAGAGGGCTGGAATCGTAACACGATCCAGCCCTCTTTATTTCCGGGATCAGGAAGATAGATTTACGCTTTGGTAATCTCTACCTCTTTCGAACTATATTTGAAATACTTGTGATAATTATCCCAGGTAAAATATCCACACTCACGTTAAGCAACTGGGGAACTTCGAAACTAATATTGTGTGTCGTTGGTTAACCTTTGTAAGAAAGTCAAAAAGGCTGTCTGTGTCTTTTTTTAACTTCCCAAACACGATTTTTTGCAGAAAATTTTCACTAACTCATCATAAGGAGTAGGTATTACCGTAGCTTGTTTATCGCCCGGTCAACAAAAATGCCTGATATATAAGCTTGGCACTATTCTCCCAGGTGTGGCTACATGCGAAACTAACGAGCCGTTGTTTATTCGCGAAATCAGATTCTTCAAGTGCTTTTTGTATCAATCCTGGGTAATCAGCTGGTTCTTGAGCCAGGTAGGTATAGTCACTGAAAAGTTCCATCGCCTTTGTTTTTGTTGCGACCACTTGTTTGCCCATTGCCAGGTATTCGTCTATTTTCAATGGATAATTACCATGGGTGATAACGTTTACTGATTGTGGATTGATACAAACATCAAATGCCTGCACATAACGTGGAAGCTCGTTCAAATCTCTTCTTCCCAAAAAATGCACATTACTCAACCTGTGTAAATCGCTTGCGGTGAAGTTTGCGTCTTCGGGTCCAACCAATACAACATTCCATTCAGGCCTGTTTGTGGCAATCAGTCTAATAACGTCAATGCTTAATCTTGCTGAGTCTAAAGCACCGACGTATCCAATTATTGGTTTTTTAATATGGGTTAGTTCGGGCGGCATTTCTCTGGATCTTTCTTTAAAGATTTCGAGATTACAACCCTGACCAACATAGTATGAATGAGGATTGTAGGCCTTAGCATAATCTGCATAGTATTGGGAATTGGCTACGACGACGTCGGCCTTGCGAATCAACTCTGGCTCTAGTATTTTTGAAAATTTTTTCCAGAACGAGTATCCCTGCAAGAAATCACGCATATAATACGCATATAACGTTGGCTTGATGAGTTCTTGCAGGTGGAAACCATTATAGATATCGTTGTCGTTAAATAAGATAATATCTGTAAAGCCGAGTATTTCAACAGCACGTTTTATATTTTTCGCAAATCGTACATTATTTACGAAGTTTAGCTGCTTGAAAATAAATGCTGCAGGCAACCAGTTTATAGACTCGATTAGCGTTGTAGGATATAGTTCCCACAGATTTTCGCTGATTGGCCTGACAGGTTGAGCCTTCTGCCTTATAATTGTGCAATGCTTTGAAAGGCCTGCATTCTTAAGTTTAGAAAAATAAGTTTTGCGGGTTACAGGAGCATTGACATATAGAACCCGGTTGTTTTTGGCAAAATGGACAGCCAAATTCTTACAATTGCTACCAATCTCATAGTACCACGGCTGCAGACTTACAATCACAATACATCTACCCTTTAACTCACTGTCACCAAGATGAATCCCTTTTATGGATTCATTATACATGACTTCCATAGTCTATTGTTTCAAATGAGTTCACTTGGTTAGTAATTTAGTCTGGCAGGTGCCATAAAATAGAACATTCTTTATTTTATTTTCCAAATGCTTTCAAAATTATTGGCGGAGTTAATAGCTTGATAGCCTCCTTGACTGTCAGCACAGGCTTTTTATCTTCTGGTCTAGCTTTGAACAAGGTATTGTGATTTTGGGAGCTTGTAGTGGTCTCATCTTCGGGTCTCCCATTTGTGTAGTAATACAATGCTAAGGATTTGCGGGTTCTGTCTTGAGGACACCTTAAAGGATTGGGATGACCATGATAGGAGTTACTAGTCGTGGAAAACATAGCCATTCTATTAAACAGTGGTAATATCTTCTTTCGCGATTCTTTCATATCCTTATCCCATAGCTCAAAATGGCCACCATATTCCTCTTTCCAGTCTTGATTCAAATAGACAAGAACATTTAATCTTCTATCAAGCTTCGTTTTTGGATGTTTGTTAAAATCGGCGTGGATTTTCAATAACCCCCCAGGCTGAATTTCGTGGCAGCCACCGCCGTCAAAATGCGGATCTGGGATTAGGTCTTCAATTCCGGTTAAGATGGTAAGAAATTCCAGAAATGGTTGGGAGTTAAGGTAATGCATTAATTCTTTCGTAGTTTCCCCAAACCTATATTCACCTTTGGAAGCAAGTTTGATTTCGTTAGGATCATTAAACTTAAGGTCGGGTTTTTTAGTTAGGTCGGGGAACTCCTCCAAAACCTGTTTTAGCTTCTCAGGGATAAAAAAATTATCAAAATAAATATTGGGAAATGGTTCAGCGTTGAGGTATTCAGATCTGTACTGCTTAGCGAATTCCTTTAATTCATCCACGGATTTGTTGATAAATTTCATATAAGGGGTTTAGTGTAGGCAAAATAAAAATTTAATCCAAGATTTTCTAATGATTTGTGAATAATCTTTTGTATCGACCGTTTGCCCGAAATCGCATAACGGGAATGGTGCACTCGATATATTCTTTAAGTTAGCGAAATATTGATATATTCTTAAAGTACAAAATAGAAACAAAACTGATGATCCACAGTAACAGAGTGATTTGAATGAAGCGGTCTTTATACAGAATAGCAGTTGGAGAGCCCGAATCCTTGGAAATATAGATTATTTGAAGATAACGGAAAATGCCAGCCATCACAAACAAACAAGTGTAGTATAATCGATACGTGCCCAGGCGGAGCATAACCTCTTCTGACATTGTGTACATAAAATATGCGACAATTATCACGGCACAAACTAAGGTGAGCAAAACATTTAGAAATTCCATCGTATATCCTTTAATGGCTTTTCGCATATCCGTTCCCGACTCTATCTTTAGTAATACATCATCCCTGCGTTTGCCAACGGCCATGAAAAGTGCGAGAAGGAAAACCATTATGATGATCCATTCCGATAAAGGCACAAAAGAGATCACAGATCCAGCTTTGATACGTAACACAAATCCAATGGCTAACAAAAAGATGTCAAGAATAGAAAACGATTTTAGACCAAAAGAGTATCCAACATTCAGTAAGAAATAAATCGCAAGCACAAACAGAAATTTGTCCCGAATTGCCCATGCTACAGCAAATCCAGCAGCAGTTAAGACAGTAGCAAGGATCAACGCCCCAATTTTGGTCACGGCCCCTGCTGCAACAGGCCGATACTTTTTAATGGGGTGTTTGCGGTCTTCCTCCGCGTCTCGGCAATCATTGAGAATATAAATAGAGCTCGCTATACAGCAAAATGCAAGAAAGCCAAAAGAAATTTCCGTAATCTTTTGAAGATTAAAAATTTCGCCTGCAAAGAAAAGGGGAATAAACAAAAATAGATTTTTAGCCCAGTCTTTGGGCCGTAATAGCTTGATATAGGTCACTTTGTATCTAATTGATTGACAAAATACAAACTATTGTGGAGATTTAATAGTGCACCCCATTGTTCTCAATCAACTAATAATTATAAATTTCGACAATATACTATCCTCAATCTCAGTTATTGCTATATTTTCTGTGAATAATGTCCATTATGAAAATGGCCTTCAAAAAACTGCTTAACAAAATATAAATTCATGTTTTGCATTATAGCTCTCTTCAAATATCCGTTAATTGCTGTTTATAATTAATAAATCTTTCAAGTATCTAGACTTTTAAAATAATCCGCCAGATCTTAATTGGTAATCATAATGAGGTATATAGCATTTTTTGATTTCGATGGTACAATTACGAAAAGAGATACGCTATTGGAATTTATCAAATTTAGCAAGGGTAACCTTCCTTTTTATATTGGCTTTTTATTACATGCCCCTGTGTTGATTGCTTACAAAATTGGACTTCTTTCAAATAAAAAAGCGAAGGAAAAAATTCTAGGATTTTTTTTTAGTCATACTGACATCGGTAAGTTTCATCAAGATTGTAAGCAGTTTTCTTTGGAAGTCCTACCAAAGTTAGTCAGGCCAAAGGCGTTGGAAGAAATACAAAAACTTAATGATAGTGGAGCTACTGTGGTGATTGTAACTGCTTCAGCCGAAAATTGGGTAAAGCCGTGGGCAGACACAATGCAATTAGATTTGATCGGAACAAAACTTGAAGAGAAATCGCATAAACTTACAGGTAAGATTCAAGATATTAACTGTCATGGAGAAGAAAAGGTCCGTAGAATCATGGAAAGATATTCCTTAAAAGACTATGACAAAATTTATGCTTATGGAGATACTAGAGGTGACAAGCCTATGTTAAAATTAGCCCACGAGGCGTTCTATAAGCCTTTCAGATAAATTTTAAATTCGAGTTTGCAGAAAGTGACATATGACTTGTCAGCGAAAAGTTTGCCTAGGAAAGCTCAGCTTCTGAATGACAGGATTAAACATTGTGGATTTTTGACGGAACAATCCGAAATAATATTTCGATGTGTCTCTCCTTAAATATCTAGAATATCTGTCTGCTGAGTTTGTTATTTGTTGTACCTCAAGAGATACGGTTCCTAAGTCCACTTAACAACAACTGTCTTTTAGCGAATCCATGCTTCATCCTGAAAAAGAAATGAGTAAGTCGGGAGCAAGAATGTTCGGCCCGAAAAGTCAAAGGCTCCCATCGATCCGCATTGAGATTCAACTTCCGATTTCAAAATTTCAGGTAAATAATGGAACTTAACTTTAAAGCCTTATGTGGTATTGATACTCAAGATGAACAAATCGTACATTTTTGAGAACGATTAAGCAATGCAATCACTTGTCAAGTCAATATCGATTATTCAATCCAAACAATTCAGAAGGTTATCCCGACCTGTAAATAAAGTATTCTGGCGTTAGGACTTCATCTTTTTCAAAGCATTGTATATTTCAACTCCACAAAATTCGAGACATGTACATCAACTCAATATTCAATATCCGGAGACTATTTGCAGACGGACTGATCCCATTGAGCTGGTCAGGATTTATCTTACCAACTTAAAACTTTTGTAATGACAATTCCAGATTCTTTGAGTTTGTTGTTGGGCAGTATGTTCAAAACTATCACAGAAGCCAGACGCCATTTACATAAGGAAATCGCACGAAATCTGCACATGATTAAGTATCTTTATATACGAGTTTATAGCATTATACACTTAAAACAAACCTTTATTCTTAATGGTTAATTCCCCATTGGTTTCTGTTATTCTGCCAGTGTACAATCAGGAAAAATATTTAACAGAAACCATCGAAAGCGTGTTAGCGCAATCTTTTCAGGATTTTGAGCTCATTATATTGGATGACGGTTCAAAAGACAAGTCTGCAGAAATCATCCGGAGATATGAACAAACTGATAGCAGGATACACGCTGTATACCAGGTAAATTCCGGACGAGGAGCCACGAGCAATAACGGTGTGCAGAAAGCAACCGGCAAATATTGCGCGTTCCTTGACGCAGACGACCTCATGATTCCTTCAAGGCTTGAAACCCAGCTAAAATTTCACCAGGAAAATACAAACGTGCAGGCCACCAGCTGCCACAGTTACTATGTGAATGACAAAGGTAAAATGCTTGGTATGCAAAGACATCCGGGCCTTGAAACTGTTGAGGATTGCATTAAGGTCCGTGAAAAAGGAGAGATAGTCAGTGTTGCGATCACCGGCTTAATGATTGAAAGGGAAGTTTATTTGAAGAGCGGGGGACTGGATCCAAAGTTCTGGCCGTGTGATGATTTGGAATTTTTCAACAGGTTAATTCAGCAGAACTATATAGTTGTCATCATTCAGACGCCTTTGATGAAATATCGCCTTCATCCATCGGCAATAACTACCCGGAATCCTATACATGTTTATGATGTAACCGGTTGGGTTATTC
>NZ_JBTLQG010000059.1:0-17762 GCF_054461535.1 Flavitalea antarctica | reverse complement strand
CCTTTGCAGACAGACGAGATTCTTGATTACCGCAAAAAGGATAGCCTGGAAGTGGTCCGGAAGGACCCGGCCTATCTTGATTCTATTGACCGGATCCGGAATAAAGTCACCCTGATGGGAATCGTATTTTCAGGGCTTGAATTCAATCGGGAGAAATCGCGGGAAACGTATCGCATTAACGGCCTTGCACGAACCGTTGGTTATAATACTGCAGAAGGCGCAATTGTAAACTTCAGGGGAACTTATACCAGGCGGTTTGATAGTGTTGGCTTTAATCATAGTTTAAGCATTACCCCTGTGATCAGATATGGATTCAGTAATACCCACCTTAATGCCTACCTGCTTGCAGGTTATAATTTTGGCGATAAGTATAGAAATAATATCAGCGTATCCGGGGGAAAACGCGTTTACCAGTTCAACAATGAAAACCCAATCAGTGATATAAGCAACGTACTTTCCACCCTGTTTTGGGTAAAAAATCACCTTAAAAACTATGAGGCCTGGTTCGGAAGGGTCACTTACCGTAAAGGTTTTGGTGATGGGCTCAATCTTTTTGGTAACCTTACTTACCAGGATCGTTTACCGCTGGAAAATACCACCGACTTCAAGTTCAGGGAATTTAAAAACAGGGAGTTCACACCGAACTATCCTGAGATCATGGATGAGAATTTTGACCGGCACCAGGCGCTGGTACTTACTTTGGGATTAAGTTGGAGACCCGGATCGAAATATATTGAATTTCCTGACCGCAGGATAAATATGGGCTCTAAGTATCCAACGTTTACCGGCAGTATAACCCAGGGAGTGCATAAGTTGCTTGGCAGCGATGTTGACTATACCAAATGGAGGCTGGGCGTAACTGACAATTTCAATTTCAATCTCAAAGGAGTGTTTAGTTATAATTTTGTTATCGGTGGTTTTTTAAGGAGGGATAGCGTACCTGTTATCGATTATAACCATTTCCTGGGTAACCAGATCATCACCGCCAATGATTATCTTGCCAGCTTCCAGGTGCTTCCTTATTATCGTTTCAGCAATATGGCCCGCATATTTACAGAAGCCCATGTTGAACATCATTTCAATGGAATGCTAACCAATAAAATTCCTTTATTCAGACGACTTAACTGGAATCTTGTTGCGGGCAGCAATGCGTTTTATCTTAATTCCAAAGAAACATATATAGAAGTTTTTGCGGGTCTTGAAAACCTGTTTAAAATCGCCCGTTTTGATTTGGTGTGGGGATTTGCGAGTGGCGGCCGCGCTACTTTTGACGTGAGGCTGGGTATCAGGGGAATCGGTGGTCGCGAAGTTGACTAAGAGTTTACCCGGAGCGAACGTCCTTTCCATTTTTTCGATAATTTTGCCATGAAGTTTGGTTCACCCTGCAAGTGTCCGATTTCGTCTCCCGTACGTACGGGATCAAATTTCAAAAACATGGCTTTACATAACCGGGTTTCTCAAAAGGAACTCAAAGAATTATTGTACCGGGAAACTGAACCGCGTACAACCTTATCGTTCTATCATTATTTCCCTATACCTGATCCGCAGGCATTCAGGGATGAGCTTTACCGCCGCTTTAACAGCCTCAAAGTATTCGGCCGCATTTATGTAGCTCATGAAGGCATCAATGCACAACTTAGCGTTCCCGCTAATCTTTTCGACGAGTTCAGAAAAGAGCTGTATAGCTTTCCACCGCTTGACCAGTTAAGATTGAACATCGCTGTTGATGATGATGGTAAATCATTCTGGGTCCTGAAAATTAAAGTCAGACCCAAAATTGTTGCGGATGGAATAACTGATCCGGCATTTGATATGAGCAGGAAGGGCAGGTATGTGGATGCAGAAGCATTTAATAAACTCACTGATGATCCTGATACCATCGTTATTGATATGCGGAATCATTACGAGTTTGAGGTAGGACATTTTGAGAATGCTATTGAAGTACCAAGTGATACTTTCAGGGAACAGTTACCGATGTCGGCTGAAATGATGAAGGATCAAAAGGAGAAACCCATCATTATGTATTGTACCGGCGGCATCAGGTGTGAGAAAGCCAGTGCTTATTTACTTCACAAAGGATTTAATAATGTTTTTCACCTGGAGGGGGGTATCATACACTACGCAAATACAGTTAAGGAAAAAGGCCTGCCGAATAAATTCAAAGGGAAAAACTTTGTGTTTGATGACCGCCTTGGTGAGCGGATCAGTGATGAAATAATTTCAAAATGCCATCAATGCGGCAAACCTGCCGATACGCATACTAATTGCAGTAACAGTGCATGTCACCTGTTATTTATTCAATGCGAGTCTTGCGCCACCCAATACCAGGGTTGTTGCAGTGAGGCTTGCCGTGATGTAATTAACCTGCCGGAAGAAACACAAAAAGAGTTGCGAAAGGGCAAAGAAAATGGGATAATGGTCTTCAACAAGTCAAAAGAAAGAATGAAGGGATTAAAGATTGACGGGAACCGATAATTCCGGTCAATTAATCTCTCAAAAGTAATCGGGCAAAGTATTGAAAACAAATCTGGCAACGGATAAAAATCAAATCAAGCCACGTATTGAAAACAAATCAGGCAACGTATTGAAATTAAATCAAGCAACGTATAGAAAACACATCGAGCCGCGTATTGAAAATAAATCAGGCAACGTATCGAAAACAAAGTGAGTCGCGTATTGAAAATAAATCAGGCAACGTATCGAAACAAATCAAGCAACATATCAAAGACAAATCAGGCTACGTACTTCTTAATCGAATCGAGAATGCGCTGATAGGTTTCCTCATCAGATAATTTCTGAGGAACAAACTTTTCGCCGATCACGTTTTCATACAATTCTATATATCTTTTTGAAATTACATCGACCCATTCGTCGGTCATTTCCGGGACGGTCTCACCTTCCTTTCCCATAAAGTTATTTTCAATCAGCCATTCCCTGACAAACTCCTTACTCAGTTGTTTTTGACGTTCACCCGCGTCCTGTCTTTTTTGAAAACCGTCTGCGAAAAAATATCTTGATGAGTCCGGGGTATGAATTTCATCCATCAGGTAGATCTCATCCCCAATCTTTCCAAACTCATATTTCGTATCAACCAGAATAAGTCCTCGTTTTGAAGCAATCTCCTTTCCACGGCGGAACAGCGCCAACGTATATTTTTCCAGGATTTCCCATTCGGCGCTGGTGGCCAGCCCGGAACTAATAATTTCTTCCTTCGAAATGTCTTCATCATGTCCCGCTTCTGCTTTGGTGGAAGGCGTGATGATGGGCTCAGGAAAATAATCGTTTTCTTTCAAACCATCGGGCATGGACACACCGCAAAGAATTCGTTCACCACTCGCATAAGTTCTCCATGCATGACCGGTAAGGTTTCCACGGACGACCATTTCAATTCTGAATGGCTTACATCGTTTACCCACGGTTACATTGGGCGCAGGAACGTCGGAGAGCCAGTTGGGGCAGATATCTTTTGTTGCGTTCAGCATGTAAGCAGCAATCTGGTTTAAAACCTGTCCTTTATATGGGATGGGGCGGGGGAGAACAACGTCGAATGCTGAAATCCGATCCGACGCAATCATTACTAATAAATTGTCGTTTATTGAATAGACATCCCGAACTTTACCCTGGTAATAGTTTGTCTGACCTGGAAATTTAAGTGGCTTCATTGCCCGAATATACAGGTAGCCATTGTATTAAGGAAGAAAGTAAGAGGAAATTTTGGGTGTGGCAAAGCGTTTGAAGTTAATCTCCTGATCACTTCATTCACCAGCTTATCATCTGTTTGCATTGTACTTTAAAAATGCCATTATGAGAAAACTCATCTGCCCGCTCGCGATCTTAATTGTGTTGTGTTCTTTCTCTCTTTTCAGCCAGGCTCAAAACACAACAATCAGTGGAACCATCAGGAACAGTCTGACCAAAGAAGTTCTTCCCGCTGTGTCGATTACTATACAGGGAACCAATGAAGGCGGGTTTACTAATGAGAACGGTGGGTTCCGGATCACAACTACCAGGAAACCTCCGTTTGTTCTGCAGATCACATCTATCGGGTACGAACAACAGGACTACCAGGTAACAACCACAGATTCGGCTATCAACATAGATCTTATTCCCGGTTCCAGCCTTGGTGCTGAGGTGGTGGTTTCAGCCAGCCGTGTGCCTGAGCGGATACTTGAATCGCCGGTGTCCATTGAAAGGATGGGTTCAGCGGCTATCCGTACTGCTGCTGCACCAAGTTTCTTCCAGGGTCTTGCCAATTTCAAGGGAGTAGATATGACCACATCGAGTATCACCTTCAATACGCTAAGTACAAGAGGTTTTAATGGAAGTGGTAATCTTCGTTTTAATCAGCTGGTAGACGGAATGGATAACCAGGCGCCCGCATTGAACTTTGCGGTTGGTATAATAGTTGGCCCGACTGAACTGGACATCGATAATGCAGAACTGTTGCAGGGTGCATCTTCTGCTTTATATGGCCCCGGTGGGATGAATGGAACGTTGCTGATGACCAGTAAAAGTCCATTTAAATACCAGGGACTTAGCTTCCAGGTTAAGCAGGGAGTAATGCACACAGACGGTCGGCAGCGTCCCGCAGCACCATATTACGACTGGGCCTTCAGGTATGGAAAAAAAGTCGGTGAAAAATTTGCCTTTAAGATCGGTGGACAATTTATAGGTGCAAAAGACTGGCAGGCGAGTGACACCCGCAACCTTGCCCGGAATAATGTTTTAAGCGAAGTAAAGGGCGGCACGCGACAGACCGATAATAATTATGACGGTGTAAATGTATACGGCGATGAGGTAAGTGCAAGTATGAACAGCTTTGCACAGGTGGCAGTGGCACAGAACCTGCCGCCGATTGCGGCCGGGATAGGCCAGGTAACAGGACAGCCGGTTACACCCGCACTGATAAATGCGGTGTTCGATAACCCGGGCGCCTATATACCTAACGTACCCCAGACAGCACCGTTACGTGCCGGTATTGCATTATTAAGCCCTTTTTATAATGGAATACGTAGAAATTATTTCGGTGGACAACTGGTTAGCCGTACCGGATATGATGAAAGAGATGTTGTGAACTATGATGCCTTCAGCCTGAAGTTTAATGCCGGGCTTTATTATAAAATCACGAATGATATTGAAGCTTCCCTGCTTGCTTATTGGGGAACCGGTACAACTGTTTATACTGGTGCCGACAGGTATGCGCTGAAAAATTTTATTCTTGGTCAATACCGTGCAGAAGTAAGGGGAAAAACATGGTATCTGAGGGGATATACCACGCAGGAAAACTCGGGTGATTCTTATACTGCAACCACCGCCGCCGTGGCAGTTAACAGTGCCTGGAAGCCGAACCAGGACTGGTTTGCACAGTATACAGGTGTGTACTCAACGGTGAAAGGAAACGGCGGAACAGAGGAACAGGCTCACAGCGCTGCCAGGACAGCCGCTGAAAATGGAAGATTCCTGCCCGGTACCGATGCTTATAAACAGGCATTTGACAAGGCGATTGGTACAGATATTAAAAACGGGGGAGCCAGGTTTGCAGATAAGTCTAGCCTATATCATTACGAGGGCCAATGGGACCTGAGTGAGTATACGAAGTTTGTTGATGTACTGGTGGGAGGCAATTATCGCCGGTATCATCTCAATTCAAAAGGAACCATATTTGCAGACACCACGGGTCCAATCAATATAAATGAAGTCGGTGCCCTGATCCAGGTTCAAAAGAGATTGTTCAATGATGTGCTCAAATTAACAGCTTCAGGAAGATATGATAAGAGCACAAACTTCAAGGGCAGGTTCACTCCGAGGTTTACTGCATCAGTGAAAGTGGCACGCGATAACAACATCCGGGTGTCGTTCCAGACCGCTTACCGGTTTCCATCCACTCAAGATCAGTATATCAACCTGAATACACCCGGAGCCAAGCTGATAGGTGGGCTTGAATCGTTCCAGGTATTCTATGACTTTATCAACAACCCTGTTTACACTGCAGAAAGTATAGGAGCTTACCGGGCAAGTGTATCAGCGGGCGCACCAAACCCAGCCTTGTTGAAGAAGGCAGAGTTCGAGGATCTTAAACCAGAGACGGTTAATAGTTTTGAGGTCGGCTACCGCGGGCTTCTTACAAAGAGATTATTGGTTGATGGTTATGTGTACTATTCTGAATACCAGGATTTCATCGGGCGGGTAGCCGTGGGACGCGCAGCGCCGGGTGGAAATATTGCGAACCCTCTTGCAAGTGAAAATTATTCTTACCCGGTCAACTCTGACAATTCGGTAAAGGCGATCGGATGGGGGATAAGCGTAGACTACCAGATGGGACAGGGATTCAATTTCCGTGCTAATGTATCGGGAGATCAGCTACAGGATGTTCCGGATGGATTAATTACTTTTTTCAACACACCGAAAGTCAGGTATAATGTCGGACTATCGAATGAGGGAGTAGCTAAAACCAACTGGGGATTCAACCTTGTTTACAGGTGGCAGGATAAAGTAAACTGGCAGGGAACTTTTGGGGCTGGCGAAATTGATCCGTTCAGTACTTTCGATGCCCAGATCAGTCACAGGTTTCCGAAAATCAAGAGCATCGCAAAAATTGGCGGATCAAACATCCTGAACAAATATTATGTCAGCGCCTTTGGTAACCCAATGATCGGCGCCGTTTATTATATCAGTTTTGGATACAACATTTATTAAGGGATAGTTGACGCTGATATGATTTCCATATCCAGGTTGATTCGACATTGGCGAGGCATAACATTCATTATACATAACCTTGATTATCGCGTTGACCAATGAATGCCTGGCGCCTACTTACCTTGACCAATGAATGTCTGGCGCCTACTTATTCGCGGAACGTTTGCGGTAATAAAAGTAATTTATCAGGAACACGGTGATCAGGATAATAAGTCCGAAGAACTCGCGTGAATCTTCGATCCAGGGTGTTTCAGCTTTCATCGATGTGGCAATATTTTCAGCGTTGTGTTCCACTATCCATGATAACACCCCGTCTTCAGCGAAAAACAGGTAAACAGCATAGAGGGTGAAAGCGGCAAGCCCCGCGAAGAGCGCGAGGAAATTCATTCTTCCCTTGTAACCCATCCAGCAAATGAAGGCCCCATAAAGGTAAACAGGGATCCACAAAAACGGATCAGGGTCATTGTATTGCAAAGCTGCGAACAGGACAAAAAGGATTACGAAAACAAGGTTAAAAACTTTCATCTTTTCGGAATTATTGCAGAACAGTTTTCGGAAACCAGCGTCACGTATTTGCTGTACGTAAGTTCCTAACGAAATTCAGCGTCTTCTGTATGTATGTTTATGACAAAAATATAGAGACTCCGGTATATCGAAGTCTCTATATCTGTTAGTTGTATTTGCAGTACTCACTCTTCACATTATCACCATAATTTACTACTCTTTTAGGGATTAAACTGCACGCTCTGCAAGGCTACCTGGCTTTCTTCCTTCGGATCATTTGGTTTGCTGATCACAACAACCTTATGTTTCTTACCGTCAGTTACCGCGTCAATTTTGGTTTTTATAGCAGTTCCGGCAGGTTTTGTTTGTGTACCTGCTGGTCCACCCGCTGGCAGTGATGCCTGGCCCAATACTTTGCCGTTTGCATCATCAAGGCGGAATTCAAATGTGAATCCATGTGTAGGAGGTTCGCGCCATGCCGCGTTTACTGTTATTCCATTCACCCCGGTAAGATCGATCTCCTCTATCACAAAGGAACCATTCGTTTTTGGAACCAGGAGGAGTGTCATGCCATTCAGATTAAATTTAGAATAACCTGTCATCGTTTTAACACTGCCAAACGACATTTTATTATTCCTCAGAACTACCACGGCATCGCCGGTAAGTGGTTTAATGCTGGCACCACCTTTATCGGTATAGCTCGCGGAGAGATAAAGCATACCTCGGTCAAGGACCGGTTTGTTGAGCGTAGGGTTTATTGTACCACTTGCGGGGAGACTTTTTCCCTCAGCCTTTGAACCAGCGAGTGAACGGATCCAGGTGACAATCTGTTTGGCATCACTTTCTTTCAAAGTAGGATGCGCAGGCATCGCTACTTCACCCCAGACACCCCCGCCACCTTTGATGATTTTTTCTACGAGGTAATTAACTGCATTGGGATCTTTTTCATATTTTTTTGCGACTGCGCTATAAGCTGGTCCGACTGATTTCTCATCTGTTTTGTGACATGATTTGCAATCCAGTGCAAGCATAGTATTCCGACCCATCATGGCTTCCGTAAGTACCTGGTGCCCCGGAGAAGATGCAGCCCTGTCCGAGCCCTCCATATATTCAGCAGATACTACCAGGCTTGAATCACCGGCCTTCGCCTGCGGATCGTCTTTATCCGCCACGTTAACCGCGTATTCAACGGGTTTACCAGGAAAATAGAAAGTCTGGTTACCGGCAATGGCAATGGTGACCACCGGCGTTTCGTTACCGGCATACACCGCTACTGTATTACTTTTTACCGTCGCTTTTTTATCGTCCATAACGTCTACTGAAATGTTGTAGTCGCCTGCTTTTTCGAAGGTATGGTTGAGTGTTGGTTCAGTCGTCTCTTTTTTGGTTCCGCCAATATTCCAGACATAGGTGAGTTTGTCTTTCTCCGGGTCAACGGCCTCGACAGAAGCTTTTATTGTAAACGGAAGTGCACCCGTTGTCCGGTCAACATTCAACGCTGAGAGTTTTGGTGCACGGTTGCCGCCGTTGTAATCTATCCTTGACAAAGCCGCATCTGCATTTTTTGAGAACCAACCGGAACCGTATTCAAGAAGATATAATTTCCCGTCAGGCCCGTATTCCATATCGATAAGGCTGTTGAACTTGGTTCCCCCCATAAATGGCTCCATCTTGTCAAAATCACCATTTTCCTGGGTGGTAACAACCTTTATCCAGCCACGGATCCAATCGTAGATAAATAACTTGTTATTAAAATAGTCAGGGTAGCGGGTTTCTTTAGGAAACATATCTGTATAATAGATAGGTCCTGCCATGGCGTTTCTGCCTCCGGAACCTACCTGCGGAAAATCTTTCGATTCGCCATAAGGATACCAGATAAAGGCAGGTGACACAGCCGGAAGTTCTTTGAGACCGGTATTGTTGCGTGAATTATTCACGGGTTTCGCCGGGTCAAATGCTTCACCTGATTTTCCGCTCGCATAATCATAAGCGTTATACGGATAATTGTTTCCTACAAACAACGGCCATCCGAAATAGCCGGCTTTCCTGGCCTGGTTCAGTTCATCATAGCCACGCGGGCCACGGATACCCGTACTGTCTGCGTTAGCATCAGGCCCGACTTCTCCCCAATACAAATAGCCTTTCTTCTGATCAACTGAGATCCTGTATGGGTTACGATTGCCCATTACATAAATTTCCGGCCTCGCGTTGGCGGTACCTTTTGGAAAGAGGTTGCCCTCAGGAACAGAGTAGGAGCCGTCTTCATTGACTTTGATCCGCATGATCTTACCGCGAAGGTCGTTTGTGTTACCAGCTGATCTCCTGGCGTCATACTGTTCATGCCCCGGCCTGTCATCCAAAGGCCCGAAACCTTTGTTTGTATAGGGCTGTCCCGGTTCATCAAAAGGTGTTGAGTTATCACCTGCAGAAAGGAACAATTCTTTGTTGGGGCCAAAAGCGATTGAACCACCTGTATGGCAACAGATTTCTCTTTGAGAATAAAACTGGAGGATGATCTTTTCAGATTTCATATCCAGCGTATCATTTTCAAATTTAAACCGCGAAAGCCTGTTTACAGAGGTGTCTATAGGGCTGTAAAAAGCATATACATAATGGTTAGTGGCAAAGTCAGGGTCTGCCTGCAAACCCAGGAAACCTTCTTCCGCATTTACCCCTTTTGTATTTGTTTTGTGATATACATTCAGGAAACCAACCTGCTTAAACGTTTTATCTGCGTTTTTATACTGCATCAATTCGCCACGGCGCTGGGCAATCAGCACATCAAAATTTGGCAGGATGGTCATCTCGGTTGGCTCAAATAATGTTCCCTCGGTGAGTATCGTTTTGGTAAAACGGTCCTCATCAGGCACTGGAAGGCTCTTTGCTTTTGCAAAATCAAGCTTTTTGTTGTCGCCAATGGCATATTGTATACCGCCAAGAAGGTGCTTCAGGTAATTTTCCTCCTTATATGATTCGTCTGTATGTCCCATTTCGGTATAGAATGACCTTCCGCCATCAAACTCATGATACCACGCCATCGGATGGTTGTTATTATTTTTTCCACCCTTATAGCTGGTCTCATCAATTTTGATCAACACTTTTATGTCGGGATTGATCCGTTTGAAATTATACCATTCGTCTTTCCGGCGCCACTCCTTAGGAAGGTGTTTCGTGGAGATATGTGTCTGGTCCACTACATCAAGTTTCGCCTCCTGTTGTTCAGGGTGGCTCTCGAACTGGGCACCAACAAGGCGGTTGTACCAACCCCAGTCGTAGTGACCGTCAGTGGCCGAATGCACCCCCACAAAACCGCCGCCTGACTGGATGTATCTTTCGAACTGTGCCTGCTGATAATTATTCAGCATGTGGCCGGTAGTATTCAGGAAGATCACCGCAGAATAGTTCTGAAGAGAATCCTGGTTGAAGTAATCTGCGTTTTCTGTAGTGTCCACCTGGAAGCCATTTTCTGCGCCGAGTTTGAGGAGCGCCTCTTTCCCGGCGGGAATGGCACTGTGCCGGTATGCCGTTGTTTTACTGAAAACAAGAACCCGTGGTTTTCCGGATCGGGAATTGCAGGCGAATAGTACGGAAATCATGCACAGCAGGCAAGCTAATTGAAGCAATTGTCTCATTTGTAAGAAGTTAGGTCGATTTGATTTGATGAATTATGGAATATGACTGGTGAGTGAGTTATAAGTGAGTATGTGTTTACATGTAAAAAGCCGGTTCGTAAATTAGTTATTTAATCGCCAACTAACAATTGACAATTAGATGAAAAAATATGCAAGTCTATAAGATATTTTACCTACTTTTGCAGCCCATTTCAGGATTTTTAAATAAATCCGGATTACCCACAGGGCTCGAAAAGTTCTCCGTCTGTTCGGGGGCGCCAGCAGGGTGTAAAAATTAAAATTGGATATAATGCCAAAGGTAAAAACGAATTCCAGTGCCAAAAAGAGGTTCAAAGTAACAGGCACGGGCAAGATCACGCACCAGAAGTCTTACAAGAGACACATTCTCACAAAGAAATCAAAAAGAAGGAAACGCGCACTGGGCAAAGATGGATTAGTGCATAAGTCAAACCTTGATTTTGTAAGAAGGCTTTTAAGATTGAAATAACATTCCATTCTGTTCAATCTTATCTATTCATTTAACACTATAAAGTCATTATATGCCACGTTCAGTAAATGCAGTTGCCTCCAGAGCCCGCAGAAAACGTATATTAAAAGCTGCCAAGGGTTACTATGGCAAGCGTAAAAATGTCTATACCGTTGCGAAAAACGTAATGGAAAAGGGCCTTACCTATAAATATGTAGGCCGTAAATTAAAGAAAAGAGAATACCGTGCTTTGTGGATCGCCCGTATCAATGCGGCAGTTCGTGAAGAGGGGCTTACTTATTCCCAGTTCATTAACCTGCTGAATAAAAAAGGCATTACCCTTGACCGTAAGATCCTCGCAGATCTCGCAATGAACGAACCTGCAAGCTTCAAATCTCTTGTAGCTTCAGTTAAATAAATCAGCTTAACCAGTGAAACGGTCAGGAATATTCGCTCTCCTTTCTATAATAAACTGGCTTAAATAATAAGAACCGGGCTCTGGCCCGGTTTTGTTGTTCTGTAAATACCACAAAGGATTATTTTTGTATAATCTTGGTTCTTGTTTGTGAAATTTTATCCCATCATCATTAAAATTTACAACTATCAGCAATCCTAACGAATACATGAACAATAGCTACGCCGATCTGGTGAAGCAAACTTTCAATTATCCCCAGGAAGATTTTGAAACGAAGGACAGCTATCTGCACTTTAACGGTCTTGATCTTAAAGCCCTGATCGATAAATACGGCACCCCGATGAAGCTGACCTACCTCCCGAAGATCGGGATGCAGATCAACAAGGCGAAGCAGATGTTTGCCAATGCGATCAAAAAACACCGTTACGAAGGTGCTTATCACTATTGTTACTGTACCAAAAGTTCGCACTTTTCTTTTGTTGTTGAAGAAGCCTTAAAGCATGAGATCCACCTCGAGACTTCTTATGCGTATGACATTGAAATCATCAAAAAACTTTACGAGAAAAGGAAGATCAACAAGGATATTTTTATCATCTGTAACGGTTATAAGCAGAAGTCCTACACCAGCCGTATTGCGGGTCTCCTCAACTCCGGGTTCAAAAATGTGATACCCGTACTGGATAATCCGGATGAACTGGCAAACTACAAAAGGTCGGTAAAAGGTCCGTTTAAATTAGGTATCCGGGTGGCAGCTGAAGAAGAACCAACCTTTCCTTTTTATACGTCCCGCCTCGGTTTCAGGGCAAGGGATATCCTGGAATTTTATGTTGATAAGATAGAAGGTAATGAAGACAAGTTCCAGTTGAAGATGCTTCATATTTTCCTGAACAAAGGCATCAAAGATGATATTTATTACTGGTCAGAGCTTAACAAGATCATCAATCTGTATTGCCAGTTAAAAAAGATCTGCCCTGAACTGGATTCCATCAATATCGGCGGTGGATTTCCGATCAAACATTCCCTTGGTTTCGAATACGATTACCAGTTCATGATCAATGAGATTGTTGGTAACATCAAAAAGGCCTGCAAGAAAAATAAGGTTAAGATGCCAAACATCTTTACTGAATTCGGTAGCTACACCGTTGGTGAAAGCATGGCTCATATCTATAGTGTGATCGGTCAGAAGCAGCAGAACGACCGGGAGATCTGGTACATGATCGATTCGTCGTTCATTACAACTTTGCCTGACACCTGGGGTATTGGTGAGAAGTTTTTACTGTTACCTGTCAATAAATGGGACCAGGAGTACCAACGGGTTGTGCTGGGTGGAATAACGTGCGACAGTCATGATTACTATGACTCGGAAGAACATGTAAACGAAGTTTTCCTTCCCAAGGTGGCTAATGATGAGCCCTTGTATGTCGGTTTCTTCCACACCGGCGCTTATCAGGACCAGATAAGTGGATACGGTGGCATCAAACACTGCCTTATTCCTTCGCCAAAACATATCATCGTTGAAAAGGACAAAAACGGCAAACTGGTCGACTGGGTGTACGCGAAAGAGCAGACTGCCCAAAGCATGCTGAAGATTCTCGGTTACGTGAAATAGTGAGGTTCGGGGATAGCGTGTATCCTCCGCGTCCATTTATTTGATGCTCCGTTTATGTAAATAAATTAAGGTTCAGTGAATTCGGCTTATTTTAGCCAATTACTGGACCTTTTTTGATGGTTGCCAGTGAATAGAATTTTTATAATCAGTGTTTGGCTTAATTCAGTGGTTGAGATTAATAAGAATTTTTCGAATCAGCGGTTGACTTCGTATAATAGTTGAGATACTTAAGAATCTCCAGGATCAGTGGTCGACCTTTTAAATGGATTTTGATTCAATTTCAATTCATCGTGCAACTTTAAATGCAATTCTAAATGAAAAGCGCTCTTCTTTCGGGAATATTGTTTATGATTATCGTCGGTTCTTACGCACAGAACGCTGAAGACAGCGTGAAAGCGTCGATAAATCAACTTTTCAATGGCATGAAAAATATTGATCCGGATCTTATCCGGAACAGCTTCGCAGACAGCGCCGTTTTACAAACCATTGTCCGGACCCCGGATGGAAAAGTCACAATAAGAAATGAATCCGTTGCCGCTTTTGCATCGTCAATCAGCAAGCAAGCCAAAGGTGCGCTTGATGAACAATTTCAATTTGAATCAATAAAGATTGACGGCGACCTGGCCTCTGTGTGGACGCCGTATAAATTTTATTTCTCCGGGAAACTCAGCCATTGCGGGGTAAACTCCTTCCAACTTGTAAGGGTGAAAGGGTTGTGGAAGATTCAATACCTCATCGATACAAGACGCAGAACACAATGCGAATAAAGTGATGATGGGCGTTCTAACATTTACTTTTTCTTAAGCCTGTATTTCTTAACTACTTTATTGCTGTTGATGTATTTTTCGAGTTCCTCGGGGCTCATGTCACTCGACATTTCCAGGGGCACATCAACCAGCTGCGATTGCATCTGCTTGATTTCGTCTTTAAGTTTATTTGTTTTCCTGGTAATATCCGGGTCACGTTCACCTACCAGTTGGTTTTCACGGAGCATATATTCCAACCTCTTGTAATTGCCTCTCAGCGTGGAGGCCTGGTTCTGATCAAAAACCTTTTGAGGTGCGACCGCTTCTTTAACGGGAACCAATGTTACACCAATGGATGGCATAACCTTGCCGACATTCTGCGCGCCTGTACTTGCTGAGGAAGCAAGAACGCTTCCCGTTAATGCTGTGGTCGATGAAGTGATGTCAAAAGTGGTACGGGTTCCCTTCACTCTTTTTACGCCCTTATCCAGCTGAATAAAAGTGAATTTCATCTGCAGGATATAGGATTCCGTAAATTTTACCTGTTGATAATACTCCTGCAGCGCGAGTGGATAGTTCAGTGCGTCTCTCACAATGATCTTTACCAGCGCGGTGTCGCGGGCCATAAACCGGTTTGTTCCGATAAAGCTGAGCTGAAGCACCTTTACACGGGCCGAGTCGGTTTCCTTAACAAAGTCGAAAGGCGCTGTCCACATAAAGTCATCATCACACTTCTTGACCTGGGTAAAATTCTTCAACGGCGTATTCGCATAAAATGTAATGTTCTCGACTGGAAAACTTCCGTTTTCGCACTGGATCTTGAATGCTATTGTGTCGCCCTCATCTACATACAGGGTGGAGCTGACAGAAGGTTTCACTTTTGACGTAATGATGTCGGTATTATAAAAAGTGATTGAAAAAAATGTATCGATACGCTCTGCGGGGTTGTTCAAACTCTGCACCCCGATATTCACCCTGTATTCGTTATCATATTTCAGTTTGCCGGACATGAAAAAGCTCTTCTCAGCTTTGAAGGTGAGAACCCCGTTGTCTTTATTGATACGGAGTCCGACGGGCGAGTTTCTCAGGTACCAATAAAAATTACGCGGATCCTTGTTGATCTCTAATCTATAGTTGAGTGTGGAATCAACATGAAGGGTGAAGTAGGGATTGATATTCTTAATTCGTAACACCGTGTCAGCCGGTGTGATGGGAAGGGTATCTGTTATACGCGGGACGGTGTCCACAATAGCAGTATCCTGTGCTTTTAACACGGAAGAAGGAGCTACGGACCAAAACACAATCAGAGCCACGCAAAAAGTACGAACCAGGTTTCTCATGAGTTGCAAAATCGTGCCCGAAGTTAACATAAAACAACAAAAAACCCATCCCGATATGAATCTGGATGGGTTTTTAAAGCTAAAGTTGTGATTAAAGCCGCCGAAATTAACGTTGCTTTAATTATTAGTTACTTTTTGCATTTCACAAGCGGGTATCAGCTTGATCGAACAATACGCGTTGCAGCTACATCTTGATTAACCAAACCACTGCAGATACAGGTTGATTAACCAAATCACACTGCAGATACATCTTCATTAACCAATACTCACTGGAGATCCAGCTTGATTGACTGATACCCATTGCAGATACAGCCTGATTAACCAATACTCATTGCAGATAAACCTTGATTAACCTATACACACTGCAGGTCCAGCTTGATTAACCAATATACACTGCAGATTCAAGAAACTTTTTCATAGAGACGTATTCCAGGTACTGGGTTTTGTCAGCACATCATAATCAGTAAATCATTACCAATACATTTCGTCCGATCACCCTTAGTGTCGGGTGTAGAACTTTTGAAAGCCGCAGAAATCATTCTGCAGAACAATTGCTGCAAAATGATTTCCCGAGACTAACTACTGTACAATGATGCCTGTACAATGGATACTGCAGAACGATTACTGCACGTTAATTTGTTTGCCGGCCTGGGCAATTTCTTCTTTTTTGGGAAGATATACTTTCAGAATGCCGTTCTCATATTTAGCCTGGATGTTATCAACATTCACTTTATCATCCACAGTAAAGGATCTCTTGAATGAACCAAGGCCAAATTCCCTGCGCACAGTTTTGTAATCTTCCTGCTTATCGGTTGTTTCTTTGCTTTCAAAGCTGATGGTGAGTAAGCCTTTGTCTACTTCAACTTTGAAATCTTCTTTATTGCGGCCAGGAGCGTTGAATTCAAGGTGATAGCCGTCTTTTGATTCATGAATGTTCACAGGCACAGAACCGGATTTCTGGCTGTTGTTCCAATGGGTCTGAGCACCATTAAACAACTCGTCGAAAATGGTGTCGAAAGTTTTTACCGGGCGATTGTTAAGTTTTACGAATGTCATTGTTTTATGTTTTTAGTTATTTAATTTTTTCTGGACAGGGTAGAACAAAGGCCGTACCATTGCAAAGTTTACAGCTTCTTTGTGCCATCTTGATCGAAATGCCTAACGGACTCTGTCAAAACGCCGGAAATGGGTGTTGGCTCATGTCAAAAAGGCTGGAGAGGTTGATCTTTGTCGTTAGTATTAAACCTTTTGCGTAATTTTGCGTTCTTATTAATTAAAAAGCATTCAAAAATTTCCAAAAATTTCACTGAAATATGTATCCAGCAGAAATAGTGCTTCCCATGAAGGAAGAGTTAACAGAAAATGGTTTTACAGAGTTATTGTCGCCCGTAGACGTTGATCAGCAGTTGAAACAGCAAGGCACTACACTTGTGGTCGTTAATTCTGTTTGTGGCTGCTCGGCAGGTACCGCACGTCCTGGTGTATTGATGGCGGTTATGAATTCAAATAAGAAGCCGGATCATTTAGCTACCGCCTTTGCAGGGTTTGATCTGGATGCCGTAAAAAAACTTCGCGAACATCTTCTGCCTTACCCACCATCTTCTCCGTCAATTGCACTGTTCAAGGATGGTGAGCTCGTTCATTTTATCGAGCGTCACATGATAGAGGGAAGATCTGCCCAGATGATCGCGCATAACCTGATCGCTGCATTTGATGAGTATTGTTAATTGAAATGCGGGTCTTAACCGCTAAATAAATACTTATAGTTCGATAATAGCCCCCTTGTTAAATCAGGGGGCTATTGTTTTTTCAGCTTCTTCATTATGATATGGGAGTATTTTATCGTATAATAACGGTAGATTATGCAGTCAGACCGGCATGGGCATAAACGCTCATGGGCCATATTATTTAGATAGGGGAGGGGGAAATCACAAATCCTTTCTTATCATTGCAAATTCAACTAAATCCTTTCTCGTTTCATGTATCCAAACCTTTACTACGCCTTTGAAGATCTTTTTGGGATAAAAGTCGGTGTTCTACGTTTCGTAAATTCCTTTGGCTTTTTTGTGGCTCTGGCGTTTTTATTGGCTGCGTATGTTCTTACCCGTGAGCTAAAACGAAAGGAACGCGATGGTCTCCTACAAAGCCAGGATGTGAAGATTACCGTGGGTCAACCTGCTTCGGTGGGCGATTTAATACTGAACTTTTTATTGGGTTTTATCCTTGGTTATAAAATTGTCGGCTTGTTTCTGACCTCCGGCGCGGAGGCGCCCGATCCTCAACAATATATCTTTTCTGCCCAGGGCAACTGGGTTTCAGGAATATTGCTCGGTGTGTTTTTCATGGGTGTAAAG
>NZ_JBTLQG010000058.1:0-18353 GCF_054461535.1 Flavitalea antarctica | reverse complement strand
CAGTTAATTTATTTTCCAACTTATCCGTATTCCCTCACCATCCGGGCTTCATTGAGCCCGGAGCCCCCCGTTGTTCCCCTTTGTCTGCCCCTTCCACATCACCGTATTTTGCTGATAACTTATCAGTGTTTAAGTTGTTAGGACTAACATGGCAACTCCGTGCAATTCACGGTAAGCCCAATAATTAATACATAATCATGAAAATCGCATTTATAGCAAGTTACCCGCCAAGAGAATGCGGAATCGGAACATTTACCCGGAACCTTTACCGGTCGCTCACAGATAACAAGGGCGAAGGGGGGTCTACTAATACGGGGTTGGTTATAGCAATGAACGATACGGAAGAAGAATATGATTATCCGGAAGAAGTGAAGTTTGAAATTGCCCAGGAACAACAGGGCGACTACATTGAAGCAGCCAAGTTCATCAATATATCCGGTGCCGATATTTGCGTTCTCCAACACGAGTATGGAATTTACGGTGGCCAGAATGGGGTTTATATTCTCCCCTTGCTGCACCGCCTGGAGATTCCTCTGATTGTTACACTGCACACGGTGTTGAAAACCCCGTCATACAATGAGAAGGCGATACTTACGGAAATATGTAAGATGGCAGATAAGGTGATTGTTATGAGTAATAAAGCAGTTGAGTTTCTGACTGACATTTATTCCATACCTGCTGCAAAAATTGAAATCATTGAACACGGGGTGCCTGATCTCCAGTTTAACCAGGTCGCAACTAAAAAGGAATTTAAACTTGAAAATAAAAAGGTGCTCCTGACCTTTGGTTTTATCAGCCGCAACAAGGGAATAGAGACAGTAATCAAGGCTTTGCCGTCGGTAGTCGAAAAATATCCCGAAACAATATATATCATACTTGGGAAAACACATCCAGCTGTACTTCGGCACTCCGGCGAAGAATACCGGATTTACCTGTTGCGATTAATAAAAAACCTGAAACTTGAAAAACACGTGTTGTTTCTCAATGAATTTATTAATCAGAAAGAGTTATTTAAATATCTCTTTGCTTCAGACATATATATCACACCCTACCTGAACGAGGCGCAGATCACCAGTGGCACATTATCTTACGCGGTGGGTGCGGGAGCCGCTGTTATTTCTACTCCTTACTGGCACGCAGAGGAATTGTTATCCGATGGACGCGGCAGATTGTTTGATTTCAATGATTCCGAAGGTTTGTCTTCCATCCTGATGGAGTTGCTCGATAAACCCCAGGAAATGTTGCGGCTCCGCAAAAAAGCGTATGACTATGGACGTGAGATTACCTGGCCTAACATAGGAGAAAGATATCACGAGACACTGGATACGATTCTTCGTGAATATATTGCGCGGCCTACAAAAAAAGAGCCTCTGTTTGATCCCCAGCTATTACCGCCTTTTTCACTTGATCATATCAAACGGATGACCGACGATACGGGCATTATCCAGCACGCCAAATTCGGGATACCGAATCTTAAAGAAGGTTATTGCCTCGATGATAATGCACGGGCACTTCTCATGGTACTGATGGCCTTCAAACAAAAGAAACATCCACTCGCACTGGCACTTTCCCCTATATACCTGAGTTATATCCATTATATGCAAAATGATGATGGAACATTCAGGAACTTTTTAAGTTTTAACCGCAATTTCCTGGATGAAGTAGGTTCGGAAGATTCATTCGGCCGCGCCATCTGGTCACTTGGATTTCTTATTGGAAACGCCCCTAATGACGCTTACTACCAGTCGGGAAAGGAAATCTTTTTTGAAGCTGCAGTGTATTTTGAAAAACTTCAGTCGATCCGCAGTATCGCCAACACGATGATAGGCATAAGCTACTATCTAAGGGCAAATCCCTCTGATGATGGAATGATTGAGCGATTAAGAAGGATGGCTTATGTTCTTATTAACGAATATGATAAATGCCGTACAGACGACTGGCATTGGTTTGAAAGCTTACTAGCTTATGACAATGGTATGTTACCGAACGCCCTGTTGCATGCTGCCGGCATTCTCAATGATGACAAAGTGAAGCATGTTGCTATAGAAAGTATGCATTTCCTGGCCGACAAAACAATGAGCCAGGGCTACCTGTCGATCATTGGTAACCAGCAATGGTACTTTCGCGATGGCACACAATCCATGTTTGGGCAGCAACCACTTGATGCACTTGCCATGGTACTGATGTTCCACCAGGCATACGAGGTTACCAAAGACAAACAATATCTCACAAAATTATATACTTCGTTTATGTGGTTCCTTGGTGAAAATGACCTAAGGATGAGCCTGTATGATTTTGAAACGAAGGGTTGTTGCGATGGACTCGAAAGTTATGGTGTGAACCGGAACCAGGGAGCGGAGAGTACACTTGCCTATCTCATCTCACATCTCACGGTGCTTAGAGCATTTGAAGATTTTTATAAAAGTGACAACTAGCATCATGAAGATAGCCGTTCTTTCACCTATAGCATGGAGAACTCCTCCTGAAAAGTATGGGCCATGGGAGCAGGTGGCTTCCGCGGTCGCCGAAGGAATGGTATTGGCAGGTCATGATGTTACACTGTTTGCTTCAGGCGATTCAATCACAGCCGGGAAACTGGCTGCCGTTATTCCAAAACCATACGGTGATGATCCCGCAGCCGATGTAAAAGTGAATGAATCACTTCATATCAGCAACCTGATGGAAAAAGCGGCTGAATTTGACATCATTCACAATCATTACGATTTTCTCCCGCTTACTTATTCAAAGTTGATCAGGACACCGATGGTCACCACTATCCACGGATTTTCATCTCCACTGATTGTACCGGTGTACAAAAAATATAATACCAACACTCATTATGTTTCCATCAGTAACGCCGACAGAAACGGGTCACTCAACTACATAGCAACAGTATATAACGGCATTGACATAAAGGCCTTCACACTGAACGAAGATCCCGGTGATTACCTCCTGTTTTTCGGCCGGATACATCCCCATAAAGGAGCGGCGGAAGCTATTGAAATCGCCAGGCGATCCGGACATAAGCTTATCATTGCAGGCCTGATCCAGGACGAACAATATTATAAGGAAAAGGTGGAACCATTTGTTGATAACAAAAAGGTATCATATATCGGCAATTGCGGACCCGAAAAAAGGAACCAGGTACTCGGTGGTGCCCTGGCACTTCTGCATCCTATAAGCTTTGATGAGCCCTTCGGTTTAAGTGTTGCAGAAGCAATGTGTTGCGGCACACCTGTTATTGCTTACAACAGGGGTGCAATGCCTGAGCTGATCGTAAACGGCAGGACAGGATACCTGGTGGCCGACGCTGATGAAGCTGCGCGTGCAGCAAAGCGGATTGGTGAACTACACAGAAAAGACTGCCGGACCCATGTTCAGGCAAAATTTTCCCAGGAAAAAATGACCGAAGACTATTTAAGCGTGTACAACCAAATCTTAAGTAATGGTTAATCCGGCGCTTGTTAGCACCGGGCCTTTGCGTCCTTCCTGCTTTGTTTCAGGCCTTGCTGTTTTTCAGGCCATGACTTTTGACTTTTTTAAAGCGGCAATCAATTCTTCTACATTTACCGTGGCATAGGTTGAGGCGTAATCAGACATTGCATAGGGTATATAAAGCGTATCCATGTGGATGAGTGAACCACATGAGTACACTACATTGGGTACATAACCTTCACGCTCTTTTTCATTTGGAACCAGCAACGGCGTTTCAAGCCGCCCGATTTCTATTTCCGGGTTTTCCAAATCAAGCAAAGACACACCTAATACATATTCCCTTGCTGGTCCGACGCCATGCGTAATTACCAGCCAGCCTTCCGGAGTTTCAATGGGTGAGCCGCAATTTCCCATCTGAACAAACTCCCACGGAAATTTTGGTGTTTGCAGTATATCTGCCTTGCGCCAGACGTTTATATTGTCTGAAAAGGCTATATAATTGTTTACTCCGTCTATCCGGCACAGCATAACGTATTTACCGTTTACTTTACGTGGAAACAGTGCCATTCCCTTGTTCTGGGCTACTTCTCCATGGATGGGTAAAACCTTGAAGTGATAAAAGTCCTTGGTCTCTAATAATTTTGGCAGGATAGTGATGCCGTCGTATGCTGTATAAGTTGCATAATAGGTCACCTCTCCGTCATCGTCCGTAAACTTGACGAACCTTGCATCTTCAATACCTTTTTGTTCGGTCTGGGCAAGCGGAAAAATTACGCGCTCCGAGATAGATGTGTCCACGGAAAAATCCATTTCATAATGTGATTTCGCGAGCCACATCATTTCATTGAGCAATACCAGTGAACCGGTATCATGTAGTTTGTGTTTTGTCTCCTCAACCAGTTTTTTTAATTCCTCATAGGTGAAAGTTTCAGAAAGCCTCTCCATTATAATGGAAAACGCCTGGCTGCTGCAATCCTGCATCTCCTCCAACTTTTCAAGGAACTGCGCCTTATAATAGGTATGGCTTTTTGAATGTTCAGGAGATTCCAGCATTTTACCGGGCTGCTCTATGATAATGTTGGAATCGGTATCGATGATCCCCGACCTGAAAACTATAGAGGATACATGTCCTTCGCCTGTTGCCCTGAAACTGATGATGACTCTTTTCTGATTTTGACCCAGACCGGATTGGTCGGGATCTTCTACCATAGAAGGATTAAAAAATGCCGCTGCTTCAATACTATACTCCATGGTGCAATAGGCGCCGATGAGTACTTTTTGATTCATGGTAAAAGAGCCAACGTCGATATGTTCGGGCCCCAGTGTAGCAGCCATTTTGTTAAAATGCTTTTCAAAAATTTTTGAAATGCTACGATGACGTTTGGAATAATCGCGCAAAACTTCAGTGAGTACCTCCTGTTGTTTTTTTGGGGAAAGCTCCATGATCCTTTTAACCAGTGCAATACTTCTTTCCTGGTTGGTATAAAGCAATCTTGCAATAACCCTGCTTGAATCGGGTTCAAACATCACATTTTTTCTTGTTACTCTAACGGGCATACGAGTCAATTAAATTTTATCAGTTCCAATCGCTGGCTGACAGCTTAGATGGAAAAATACTTGCAAATATTCACAAAATTCGTGCGCGGTTCAAATATGATTTTACCTGTCACCTTTATCTTGATTTTAGTGGTATTCCCTTATCTGGTTGGTCATGCAATAAAAAGGGAATGCCACTGCATTCCCTCTAAACTGCTAAAACTATAATTTATTTCAGCCGGGTTGTTTTTATTTAGCATAAGTGACCCTGTAAATGGTCCCTTTGGTATCGTCTGTTATATAAATGGATCCGTCCGGTGCTTCAGCCAGGCCGCAGGGGCGGTGAGGATTATTGGGAGTAGTAAAATTATCAGCAAAAATTTCCCATTTCCCGGAAGGTTTATTCCCCTGGAAAGGTACAAATCCAACCAGGTATCCTTTTTTTAACTCGGCGGAATTGCCGTGAAAAGCTATAAACGCCCCGTCCTTATATTTAGCAGGAAAACCTTTGCCAGTGTGGAAAAGCAGACCATTGGGTGCGAGATGGGCAGGAAAATTCACAGTTGGAATCTGTGCCTTTACCGTTGCTTCTTTTTTTCCATCCCCGCCGTATTCAGGGGCAAGCATAGCTTTCCCTTTTTTATGATCAAAATAGGAATAGGGCCAACCACCATTCGTACCCTTGCGAACCTCGTACATCGACTCTGCAGGTAACAAGGTATTGTCTTCCTTTGAATAATATTGAGGGTAGTCGTCGAGCCGGTCGCGGCCATGCTGAAGCAGGAACAAAGATTTCGTTCTCTCGTTCCAATCTATAGCTACAGAATTCTTATAACCGGTAGCATAGCGATTGGCGCTACTCATGGTTTGGTTAAGCTTGTTTGTTTTGAAAACCCAGATACCGCCTACCGAATCAAGCAGCGGGCAAGGCATTGGAGCGACCTTAGACTTTTCATCGATGATGCAGGCATTGCTATAGGATCCGACATTTACATAAATGTTGGAGTTATCGTCAACGGCCAGCGGTTTGGCATTATCACGGTTATGATTCACCAGGCCGGTAATTATTCTTTCCGGTTGATCGGGGTTGATCACTTCACCTTTTGCATCCAGCTTATATCGAAACACATCATCATTAGAAGAGGCATACAGGTAATCATTTTTTATAGTAATTCCTGTTCCCGGATAGTTTCCAAATCCTTTCTGAATATCTATAACACCGTCACCGTTTGTGTCCCTGAGGTACCAGATACCATGGCCGTCTTTTAGTCTGGACAATTTTACATAAATGCCACCCTGCCTGTTAACGGCTATATGCCGTGCTCCGCCGAATCCTTCTGCAACTATGGTCACTTTGAAGCCCTTTGGCAATACCAGCGTTGTATTGGCTGAGGTGTCCGCCGATGGTCCATTATCATTTGCTTCTACCCTGGTAATACCCGAAAGCAAGCTCGCGGCAACCGCGCAAATCAAAATTTTTTTCATATAACAAATCACATTGAGTTCGAAAAAGATTGCAAGATATGGTTTAAGCCACTATATTAAAAAGCTGCTTTGTACTGTGCGGGCTGACCGGGTTTAGGTGTTGACTGTTTTATAAATTGCCGGATGTGTTCGTTGCTTGATGCCAGGTCTTCCTTGCGCAGGTACATCATATGTCCGCTGCGGTAGCCCTGGAAACTGATGCGATCTTTAAGCCGGCCCGAAGGATCAATCTGCCACATATTATATTTGGCATTGAAGTAGTCGCAGGCACCATCATAATAGCCCGACTGAACCAGCACATGAAGATAAGGATTGGCAGACATCGCCTTCCCAAGGTTTTCACCTGTCCTGTTGTTGGTATTATCCCAGGGTCTTACCGGGCCGAACATGTTGTATTTGAAATCAGTTTTATAGTTGAGTTTCTCCCTCATATACATATTGATCGGTGGGGTGAACGAATGCAGCCATGATGTTAGTTCGGCATTGAAGTCCGGTGAAAGTCCTGCATCCTGTTTGTCTATCCCAAGATATCTCGAATCAAGTCTTCCGACAGTGAAACCTTTATCCCGGAGTAATTCTTTCCAGAATAAATTTGTTGATACATCCAGGTTATTTTGCAGAATTACTTCTTCTGATAAACCTGAATACCTGGCCATTTTCGCTGCAATAGTCTTTTTCTTTTCGGCTGAAAGCATTGAACCTTTTGACATAGCTGCTACCAGTTCGTCCATAGTAAACGCCTCAACTTCCGGAAGCACCGCATTGAGATCCTTTTGTTGAAGATCGGCAGGAAGCTTTTTATGGTACCATGCAGTTGCGGCAAAATATGGAAGCCTTAAGGCAGCATCAACGGGCGCCCCTCTTTCAATTCCAAGGTCGGTCGGAGAAACAAGAACAACACCATTGAAGTACATCCACTGTGTTTCCTGTAGTTCCAGTGCGAGACCTGAAACCCGGGTTGTTCCATAGCTTTCACCGATGAGGTATTTTGGCGAAGCCCAACGATTATAACGTGTAACAAAAGTATTGATCCACTCTGCGAGGTATTTGATATCAGCATTTACGCCAAAAAATTTTGTTTTCGGGGCATCTTTCATCATCCTTGAATAACCGGTATTTACCGGGTCAATAAAAACGATATCTGCCACATCCAGGATAGAGTGAGGGTTTTCTTTGAAACCGTAAGGCTGAACAGGATAACCTTCATCGTCTATATTAAGTAGTGCTGGACCTGTATATGCGATATGCATCCAGACAGAAGCTGAGCCCGGACCCCCGTTAAAGGAAACAACCAGTGGGCGGCTTGCACGATCCCTGATATCTGTGCGCTCATAATAGGTATAAAAAAGTCCGGCAATCGTTTTACCATCTTCATCCCAAACAGGCATAGTACCTGCTGTAGCTTTATATGGTATTTTTTGACCTTTAATCGTCACTTCATGTGTGGTTGTAACCGAAGACTCCGGATTGAAAACGAGATTGGAGGATGATGGTTTTTCCTCCCGCGCTGGTGCAGGCGCAGTCGGAGCCGAAGCGGCGGATGCATCAGCCGCCGGGGGCCGGTTTTGCCTTTGCTGCGCATTCAATGATAATGTAAGCATCAGTGCTAACCCAAGTGGGCAGATTTTTCTCATAAACATTACTAGTTTGGATGGTCAAACTTAGCGAAAAAATATTTTCAGCTTTCAACTTAATGCTGGCCAGGAACCGCCCACCTCAGAAGCTCATGCATAATATTTCATTATCTTGTCACGACTAAGTTCGGGTCATCATCCATATATAAAATTTATCTCAGGTACCGTTGCCCGAAAAAACTCCAGCTTATATGAAATTCAACAGGATGTATTCCGGTCCGGGTGCTGTCATTTTCCTGATCATTTTTTCCGGCATTCACTTAAGCAGCTATAGCCAGAACCGGGTGGTCAACCTTCAGTGCGAATATCTGGCTAATCCTATAGGTGTCGACTCATATCATCCGAGGCTATCGTGGAGCATTGTTGACGATCGTAGAGGTGCCGCCCAGAAAGGCTACTCGATTATCGTTGCCACTGATTCGCTCATGAAGCAAAAAGTCTGGCATTTGCGGGCTTCCACATCCAATGGTGCCGCCCAAATGGTGACTTATCGCGGCGTTGCGCTGAAGCCGTTTACAAAATATTACTGGAAGGTTTTAGCAAGGGATAGGAAGGGAATAAAATCCAGGCCGGTAATGAGCAGTTTCGAAACCGGGATGATGGATAACACAAACTGGAAGGGATCATGGATAAGTGATATTGATGATGTGAATACCAGGCCGGCAGGTCTGTTCAGGAAGGAATTTAGAACTGATAAAAAGATCAGATCTGCCCGGGCATATATAGCGGTTGCAGGTTTGTATGAACTATACCTGAATGGGGAGAGGATCGGAAATCATCGCCTCGACCCGATGTACACCAGGTTTGACCGCCGTACCATGTATGTAACATATGATGTCACTAAGCAGGTGAAGCAGGGTAACAATGGAATAGGGGTGATGCTCGGTAATGGATGGTACAATCATCAGTCAACCGCTGTCTGGAATTTTCACCATGCTCCGTGGCGGGCCCGTCCGGCTTTTTGCCTGGACCTGCGGATCACATATGAAGATGGAAGCCAGGAACTAATCACATCAGGTAAAGAATGGAAAACCTCTACCGGACCAGTGATCTTTAATAGTATTTACACCGCTGAACACCAGGATGCCAGGCTGATACAACCGGGATGGAACAAAGCAGGATTTGATGAAAGTAAGTGGAAAAATGTTATCTACCGGTCGGCGCCTTCCGGGAACATCGTGTCCCAACTGATGCACCCCGTTGAACATGTTGAAAAAATTGCTGCAGTTGGTTTGAAGAAGATAAGTGATACCGTTTATGTTTTTGATCTGGGAAGAAACATTGCCGGTGTTAGTGCCATCACCCTGCAGGGAGAGGCGGGTACCACCATCCGGCTTCAGCATGCGGAGCAGGTTTATGAAAATGGCAGGGTAGATATGTCAAACATAAATGTTCATTACCGGCCCAGGGATGACAAAGACCCGTTTCAGACTGACGTTTATATCCTGGGTGGTAACGGGTCCGAAACCTTTATGCCCCATTTCAATTACAAGGGTTTTCAATATGTTGAAGTAACAAGTAACAAACCCATCACCCTCAATAAAGAAAGCCTGTCTGGTTACTTTATGCATAGCAACGTGCCTCCAACAGGCAGTATCAGGTCTTCAAATCCAACGATCAACAAAATCTGGAGTGCAACCAACAATGCATATCTGTCAAATCTGTTTGGCTATCCTACGGATTGTCCTCAACGCGAAAAAAACGGCTGGACAGGAGACGCGCATATAGCTATCGAGACTGGGCTTTATAATTTCGACGGAATAACTGTTTATGAAAAGTGGATGGCTGATCACAGGGACGAACAACAACCAAACGGAGTATTACCTTCCATCATCCCTACAGGCGGCTGGGGATATGAATGGGGAAACGGACCAGACTGGACCAGCACTATCGCAATCATTCCCTGGAACATTTACCTGTTTTATGGTGATACAAGTCTCCTGGGCAACTGCTATGAAAATATCAGGCTTTATGTTGACCAGATAAGCAGTCGCGCGCCGGAAGGGCTTACTACCTGGGGCCTCGGCGATTGGGTGCCTGTGAAATCAAAAGCGCCTGTAGAACTCACGTCTTCGGTGTACTATTATGCCGATGCGACAATTCTTTCTAAAACAGCGGCCATACTCGGCAAAAAATCAGATGCTGTAAAATATGCTGCCCTTGCCGCGCGGATCAAAGATGCCATAAATAAAAAATATCTTGATGAATCAACAGGGATATATGGCTCAGGGATTCAAACTGAACTTTGTGTGCCATTGATGTGGGGAGTTGTTCCGGATTCGTTGAAAAGTAAAGTAGCTGCGAATCTCGCCAAACGTGTTGAACAGGATAATTTTCATCTTGATGTAGGTTTGCTTGGAACAAAGGCAATACTTAATGCGCTCAGTGAAAATGGGTATGCTGATATCGCTTACAGGGTTGCCTCGCAGGAAACCTTTCCATCCTGGGGTTGGTGGATAGTGAACGGCGCCACTACACTTTATGAAAACTGGCCCATAGATGCGAAGTCGGATATTTCCAGAAACCATATCATGTTTGGTGAGATAGGCGCCTGGTTGTTCAAGGGTCCGGGAGGGATTAAGCCAGATGAAAAGGCGCCGGGATTCAGGAATGTATTATTGCAACCGAATTTTGTAGAAGGCCTCGAATCTTTTGAGGCAACTCATACCGGGCCTTATGGAACAATCAGCTCTTCGTGGAGAAAATCAGGTGGTAGTGTGTTTTATGATGTTACGGTACCGCCCAATTCTACTGCTACCCTGAAGCTGCAACTGGATGAAGGCAAAAAGCTATATGAGGACGGCAAACCTGTTTCAGGCCGTTCATCCGGGCAGGGTGAAACAGGAGGTTCGTCGAAACCGCAAACAACTTATCGGCTGGTAGCAGGCAGTTACCGTTTCGAAATAAAATGATATCAGCTTACAGGAACCCTGGTTATCACCGTGCCATAACAATTCAACAGTGCTCGAAAAAACTATATAATCTGATGAGATCAATTCGTTTAAACTCCTTGCTTCCCTTAGCCTGCAGCCTTATCACGATGTCAGTAATGGGTCAGACTATAAACCCGGACAGTACTTCGACAGCGATGAAATTGCTTGCAGAGACCCGGAGCCGATTGAATGGCAAAACTGATCCCCGATCTGTTGCGAAGATGATGGAGCTTGGAATGTGGAAAGAATCAGAGGCCGTTTTAAAAAGTTTTCCTGATGATGACGAGGGAAAACTGTTAAGAGCCGATTATTTAATTCTGCAAAATGAATTTGATAAGAGTGAAAGCCTGGTAAAAAAAGTACTTTCTAAACAACCCTTAAATGAAAAGGCGGTGTTGTTGAAAGCCTACCTGGAGATTCAATCGTGGGAATTACAAAAGGCCGAACAAACCTGTAAAGCTTTCCTTAAGACCCGTCCGGCTTCAGACAAAATGATGTTGATGCTTGGCCGCACACTATTACTTCAGAAGCGGTATAAGGAAGCTATGGCCATAGCAATTAAACTCCAGAAAAAAGATTTACGCAACGCTCTGGCTTTCCTCCTGGAAGCCGATGTTTATTTCTGGAACCAGGAACCTGATAAAGCGGAGGCGCCGTTAAAGAAATCGCTGGAGCTGGATCCCTTCAATCCCGATGCACGTTTTAGTTATGGTTATGCTATCTGGCGAAGGATAGATGCTACCCAATTAAATGCGATGGCCGCGCAATGGGAGTTGGCATTAGCGGTTAACCCGCTCCATTTTCAAACGCATTGGCATTGGGGAAATGGGCATACTAACCTGACCTATGCAGATTATGCAGCTCCTGATGATGAAAAAGTGAGAGCGGAGCTTAAGGCTGCTGATGAGAAAGTCCGTAACAATGATATCAATGGAGCGATCGGGGACATACTTGCCATCGAAAAAAAATATCCTTCTTCAGTAATACCACTTTTGCATCGGGCATCGGTGTACTATAGTGCTTTTGAAATGGATCAGAAAACCAGGCTTGATTCTTCGCAGGCAATATTTATCCGTATACTTGGGCGTATCAAACATTATGGACCCGCTCATAATGGACTCTCAGCTGTTATCAAGTCGAAGCGTATTCCATATCTCAGGGTTTATGATTCCATTATGACCTCGTTGAAGAATACAAAGATCAGCGATCCTGAAAACTTTACCAGGGTGTTCCCCGATGTAGCTTATTTCCCAGGTCACCTCGCCAGGGCAATGGTCTGGAACCAGATGTACACTTCCATTGTTTATTTTCCATTTCTCTCGAAACAGCAAAACAGTTTCAGGATACCGCCCTTACATATAGACCTCGCTGTTGCCATGGGTCAACAGTCATTCCGTTATATGACCACATTTGATAACAGGCAATGGATGGATATCCGTGGTGTCGGCAGTGGCGCGGCGGCCATTGAATACGTAGAGCGGGGTGCATTTCTTGAGAGGAATGTGATACTGCATGAATACGTTCACCTTTTTCATGGCCGGGTACTGACTGACCAGGAAAACAGGGAGATACGGGCACATTACTATACCGCGATGAAAGAAAAGCGGACGCTTGATTATTATTCTCAAAACAATGAAAGCGAATATTTCGCCCAGACCTATCCTGCGTACTTTGAACCGGTTAAAGTACATCCACTCGATTTCAAGTCGATGAATACAACCAACGATCTGAAAACAAAAGATCCGGGGATGTACGCCTTTCTCGACAAGCTTGTAAAAAAAGAGAAAGCTTACCTGGCCGGAAATGTGAACGCTATGGCAAGCAACTGGTCGCAGATCTTTGTGAACCTGTCAGCCAGAACAAGAAACAGCGATCCAGGTTTAGCTGGCAGGTATCTGGATACGGCTTTGCAGTATGACCCTGAATACCTGCCCGCGTTTATAGCCTATTCGCAACTGAAGTCGGACCAGAAAGATTTTCTGTCGGCCCTGCAATGGCTAAACAAAGCCGAAAAGACAGATTCCACTTATGCACCTGTTTACAGTGCGATGGCCCGTTTAATAAGTGCGAAGCAGGGAGCCGGATTGGTTAAGGCAAGTGATGCCGTAAACGAACAGGCCGCACTTTATAAAAGAGCGCTGGGTCTGGAAAGAGATTTCCAGGAAATTGCAGGTTTGAATCTGCAGTTCCGGGAGATGTATCGTCGCAATGGGATGATGCAGGAATCCATTGAGGTCGCAGAAGCATATGGGAAATCAGGATCAGTAATTTCTACCTATCTGCGTGACAGGAGAGATGATGCGCTGGCCTATGCAGCTTCTGTGCGGGCAGTATTGGGTGATTCCGCAACAGTGGAACGTCTGAAAAAATTTGTAGAGCAGAAACCACAAAATTTCGAATACAGGAACCTCTATGCTGATGCTTTAACTGCTCACGCAAAATATGAAGCTGCCATCAGCACGATACGTGAAGCACAACGTATTCTTGCTGCGTCCGGTAGCGCGAGACCTGACTACTACCTGAAAATTGCAGAGAATTACCAGGCGATTGGAAATAAAGATTCTGTGTCAGTTTATTTACAACCTTTTCTTTCAGGCAAAATGCGGGCAGGAGCAGATCAGCTTCGTTATATACGACTGTTGGCAAATGCGGGATATATGTCACAGGCCGATAGCCTCGCGAAAAAGATAGAATACAAAGGTGATGATTTCTATCTTTCGCAGGTGAGTTACACAAGGGGTTACATAGCAGAAGTTTCTAAAAATAATGCAGAAGCGATACGGCACTATGAGAATACGCTGACTCTGAATGAATACATACCCAGGGTTTATGAAGGGTTGTTGAACTTATATAAAGCTGCAGGAGATGAGGCAAAAGTAAAATCGATAACAGACAAACTTACAAATACGCCATTGTTGAAACCAACCCGCCGACTGTCGTTCTGATAAGGGTCACCGGATCTCCCGGTTAACTACTCAATAAAGTAGCGGTTTGCTCAGTCAATAGTTGCCATGCATCCGACACCGGTAAATTTGTGGCTCAAACAGTTCATGAAATGGCAAATCAAATTAATGTAATTGACGAATGGTCCGTTAAGGATCTTGAAGATGGTTCATCCTTATCCGTGCATGTTTTAGGTTGCACTGAACTTGGCAATGCGTCGGTACCGGGTATACAGGTTCATGCAATGGGTATTATAGTTAACTATGAACCAAATATCGTTGAGCAATGGGCATACAAAGCGGGCAAAGCAAAAGAATCTGAATTTTTTCTTGAAGATAAATCATGGGCGGTCCATGAGGATCAATATATCAAAAATTACCTCGTAACCGGTTCCCCATTGAAAGCTAAAATTGTGGTCAAAACACGAAGCTCCAGGCCCGTGAGCAGGGAATATGATCTTCCCTTTGAAATCTGAGATACCACTGTATTCCAAAAATCTTCTGCAGATTCATTGCGGCTTGTGAAGGAGCGTGCATTGATACCTGCAGATTTTTTTTGCCTTTCAAACTGCACATACGATTGTGTTTGCTCTGCCCTTATTTGTATATTTTTGTTGAGATCAGATCAGGAGATCAGGCAGGTTAACAAGTACTAATTGCAACACATGGCCAATGGAGCAGGTTTCACTAATGTATTAAAGAGGGCGGGGCTTGATGGGTTTGTGATCGCCCTGATACTCATGATTGTTGCAGGATGGTTATGGCCGGAAGGCTCAAAGGAATATAACGGCTTCTCACTTTCAACGTTTGCCGGTTACGGAGTTTCGCTCATCTTCTTTTTTTACGGACTGAGGTTGAATCCCGATAAGCTCAAAGCTGGCCTGGGTCACTGGAAGCTGCACCTTGTTGTTCAGCTCTCCACCTTCCTCTTATTTCCCTTGATCATATTATGCACTCGTTGGTTTTTTACCGGAACCAGTTACCAGGATATCTGGCTTTCTGTATTCTTTCTTGCTGCCCTGCCTTCAACAGTATCTTCATCAGTAGTCATGGTGTCAATCGCCCGCGGAAATATGGTGGCCGCAATATTCAATGCAAGTATTTCAAGCCTCATAGGAATCTTTATTACTCCCTTATGGTTAAACCTTGTTCTTGGTGCGGATGCAAATGGAACCGGCCTTGGGGATACTATTATCAAGCTGGTTGTGCAGGTACTCATCCCTGTTATAGCCGGGTTGGCATTAAACAGCCGTGGCGGCGCTTTTGCTGAAAAGAATAAAAAGTATTTTAAGTACTTTGATCAATTTATCATTCTGATAATCGTATATACATCCTTCGCAGAATCATTTCTGAACAAACGATTTGAAAATTTTAATATTATCACAATAGTAGTCTTAACGGCGGCCATGGTGGTTCTTTTTTTTATCGTGTATTTTGTGATAAGGTATGTTTGTGGTGTGCTTCGATTCAACAGGGAGGATACAATTGCTGCGCTTTTTTGTGGCTCAAAAAAGTCGCTGGTTCATGGAACCGTGATGTCGAAAGTGTTGTTTAGTACCTCGCCAATGCTGGGTGTGATTTTATTACCCCTTATGATTTATCATGCCGCCCAGCTTGTAATTGCAAGCATCATTGCCAGGGGTTTCAGCCAAAATACCGGTGCGCAGGAGCCCCGGCCGAAACTGCAGAAGGCGGACTAACTACTGCTTTTTTACGAAATCCTTTTCGTCCTGACCAGTGCCGGTTTCCCTACATCCCATCATTTATATTGCCGTAAGGAAGACTGCCAGGCAACGGAGATTACAACTCTGGCGTCTTTCAGTGCGTAATAATTCCTACATTAGCCTTCCAGCCAAAACATACTCAAACAAGGTAAAATGGGTTCAAACAGGAGAAGATTTATACGGAACATCACATTGGGAATGGGCACCCTTGCAACGGGAATTCCTGTTATGGCTGAGTCAGATGAAAACAACCGGGACATTCAACCGGTTTCGGGGCAGCAACAATTTAATATGTGTGGTTATGCGGCTCCAAAATTAGATAAGGTCAGGATCGGTTTTGTTGGACTGGGTATGCGGGGGCCGGGTGCAGTGAAGAGGATGTCATATATTGAGGGAGTTGAAATCGTAGCCTTGTGTGACAAAAGACCTGAAAAAATTACATCGGCACAGGAGATACTTACCAGAGCGGGACTTCCGAAAGCAAAGGAATATACAGGTGATGATGGATGGAAGGCCATGGCAGAGTCAAATGATATCGATCTCGTTTACAGTTGCACGCCCTGGTCACTACACGCCCCGATTGCGCTCTACTCAATGAGGCACGGCAAACACGTTGCTACAGAGGTGCCGGCTGCACTGACAGCAAAGGAATGCTGGGATCTTGTTGAGACCTCCGAGAAAACAAAAAAGCATTGCATGATGCTTGAAAATTGTTGCTACGATTTTTTCGAACTTCTTACTTTGAACCTGGCAAGGAACGGGATGTTGGGCGAACTGGTCCATGCGGAAGGATCCTATATTCATGATCTTCGTGATCTGAATTTCAACAGCAAGGACGGTTACGCGGATATGTGGCGCCTCCGCGAAAATGCAACCCGTAATGGAAATCTCTATCCCACACATGGACTTGGACCTATAGCACAATGCCTTGATATAAACCGTGGCGACAGGATGGAACACCTTGTTTCAATGTCTGGTAACGATTTTATGATGGGAGCCATGGCCAGGGACCTGGCGGCAACTGATGAAGTAATCAAAGAGTTCAGTGATGCAAAATTCAGGGGCAACATGAACACGACCATGGTAAGGACCGCAAAAGGTAAGACCATGATGATCCAACATGACGTAACTTCACCCAGGCCGTATTCCAGGATTCACCTTATCAGTGGCACAAAAGGCATGGCCAGCAAATACCCCGCTCCGCAGCGTATTGCTTTCGGGCATGAGTGGCTAAAAGATGAAGAGATGAAATCCCTCGAAGAGAAGTTCATCCCGGAAATAGTGAAACATGTTGGCGCAATAGCGAAACAGATCGGGGGGCATGGTGGTATGGATTTCATCATGGACTGGAGATTGATAGATTGCTTAAGGAACGGGTTGCCATTGGATCAGGACGTTTATGATGCGGCAGCATGGAGTGCGGTAGGTGTATTCAGCGAGCGTTCTGTTGCTAAAAAATCTAAAACAGTTGACATACCTGATTATACAAGGGGCGCATGGAAAACAAACAAGCCGGTGAGCCTTACCCTGGAAGGTGGGGGTAACACCGGTGTCAGGAACGTTGAAACAAAAAGCTAATTACTTTCAAACAAAGTATCTTCAGCATGCTAAAAACAATACCCGGTTAAGGGCGATCTTTTAAATGGATCGGTACATAACAAATACTCAGATTACTTCTTAATTAATACTATTGAACATATGAAAAATTCACGTCGTTTTTTTATCAAACAATCAGCACTTGCCGGTGCAGGTGTGCTTGCAGCTAATGCTGGTTTCAGCGCCCAGAGTTATAGAAGAATTATTGGTGCAAACGACCGGGTGCGTGTAGGGGTCGTCGGTTTTTCCGACCGGCACCGTGCTTCACATATACCTTCGTTCATGGAACACTATAAAGAACTGAACTTCGATGTTACTGCAGTTTCAGATATCTGGAACAAGAGAAGGGAAGAAGGCTCGGCAGTATGGAAAGAAAAAATGGGACATGACATAGTTGCCTGTCGTAACAACGAAGAGTTGTATAGCAAAAAGATTGTCGATGCAGTATTTATCAGTACGGCAGATTTCCAGCATGCCGGTCACACTATAGAAGCTGTGAAAGCCGGCTGTGACGCGTATGTTGAAAAGCCCTTTGCAGAAACAATGGCAGACAACAGGGCGGCTATGAAGGCGGTAAAAGAGTCAAAGAAAATTGTGCAGATAGGCTCACAAAGAAGAAGCGGTGCCAACTATCATGCTGCCAACGAATATATCAAATCCGGCAAGTTCGGCGACATTACTATGGTTGAACTTACCTGGAACGTTAACCAGCCGGGACGCTGGCGCCGTGTCGGGCTTGTAGAACAACTACAGGAGAAGGATACTGACTGGAAGAAGTTCCTGATGAACCGCCCGTTTGAAAAATTTGATCCGCGTATTTATCTTGAATACCGTTTGTTCTGGCCATATTCTTCAGGCCTTCCCGGTCAGTGGATGAGCCACCAGATTGATACGGTTCATTGGTTCACCGGCCTTAAACATCCAAGATCAGTTGTGGCAAATGGCGGTATATATGTCTGGAAAGATGGACGTCGTAACTGGGATACGCTTACTGCAGTATTTGACTATGGTCCTCAAAACGATCCTAAGAGTGGATTCCAGGTGACCTTTGGATCCCGTATGCATAAT
>NZ_JBTLQG010000057.1:0-20282 GCF_054461535.1 Flavitalea antarctica | reverse complement strand
GTCTTGATCTCAGGCCTGCAGCGGTACCGATATCAACCGGTCCCTGCATCATGCGGGACATAATATACGCTGTTGACTGACTCAAAACTTCCTTGCGCTGGGTAGTGAAGGTGGCCAGCACATTACCGTTTTTATCTTCTATACGGCTGAAGTAAACCGGTTTGGTACTGAAACCCCTCGATGGGAACATCGTGTATCCCCACATCATTTCAAACAACGAGAGTTCGCATGATCCAAGGCTGATGGAAGGGTAGGGAGGTACTTTAGTTGGTATATTCATTTCGCTGATAAAATTCGCGAAACGCTGGGGAGTCGTTTGTTTGATCAGGTACGCAGCCACTTCATTTACTGACCAGGTCAAACCGCTGGCCATTGTACGTGTGCCGGTTAAGCCCCTGTCTTTGGCGGGTACATAACCTGAACCCGGAAAATATTGCTGGGATGTTTCACACTGTGTCTCGGGGGTAAATCCATATTCTTCGATGGCTAAAGCATAAAGAAATGGTTTAATCGAGGATCCTACCTGCCGCTTGGTCCGGATGTTTACGTGATCGTATTTGTAATTCTTAAAATCGATGCCGCCCACCCAGGCTTTCACTGCACCGCTTAATGGATCCATGACCATGAAAGCCGTCTGCATCATTTCCCGACAGTATTTGATCGAGTCAGCAGGTGTCATGATTGTATCCTTTTCCCGCTTACTGTTCCAGGCGAACACCTTCATCGGCACTTTCTGCGTGAAGCTTTTTTTAAGCTCTGCTTCACTTAGACCTTCTGCCTTGCCATTTTTCCAGCGTTCACTGTTTTTCATGGCATTGTCCAGCACATTCTGGTGTCCTTTCCAGATCGCATCAGTTTTCAGGCTTTTCTGGTTACTAAGCACTCTTTGTAAAACGGGCATATGAGCAGCTACCGCTTCTTCTGCGTACAACTGCATCCTTGGGTTGATGGTGGTGTAGATCCTCAGACCATCTTCATAAATATCATAGGGTTTGCCGTCCGAATTTTTGTGCTCGCGGGCCCACTTTCTTAACTCGTCGCGGATCACATCGAGGAAATAGGGCGCTATACCATTATTTTCATCGAGCTTATTGTAATTGAGTTTGATCGGATTTTTTTTGATATCTGCAGCTACCGCCGGAGTCAGGTAGTTCATGTCAGCCATCTGGTCGATGATGCTGTTCCGGATGTTAAACGATGATTTATAGTTGGTGCGCGGATTGTACGTGTAAGTAGCTTTAAGCATACCCACCAATACTGCAGCTTCCTCAACGTTCAGGCGGTCTGGTTCCTTCGAAAAAAAAGTTCTGGCAGCGTTCCGGATGCCATAAACGTTATCGCTGAAAGGTACTGTATTCAGATAAAGAGCGATAATCTCCTGTTTTGTGAAATTCCGTTCAAGCTTAACCGCGATGATCCACTCCTTAAGTTTCTGCAAAACCCGTTTTACAGGATTGGAAGCCCGTTCAGCAAACATATTCAGCGCCAGTTGCTGGGTTATGGTGGAACCACCACCCTTGCTGCCAAGTAACAACACCGCTCTCATTACACCCCGTCCATCGATCCCGGAGTGATCATAAAACCGCTTGTCCTCTGTGGCTATCAGTGCCTGGATAACATTTTTGGAAATATCATTGTAATCGACGTTCCTCCTGTTACCCTTTTCTTTCACATACTTGCCCATGAGGGTGCCATCGTCACCATATACCTCCGAAGCCTGGATGATGTTTGGATTTTCCAGCTCAGCAAGGGAAGGCATTTCCCCAAATACCCCCCAGTTAAGTAAGGCAAGAAAAAGGACGAAAGAGCCAAAGCCAATTAAAAAGATCTTCCAAAAAATCCGGACCGGTCGGGACATATTAATAAATTATAATTTGAGTCAGGGATGCTAACAAAGTAAGCGGCAAAAATCGTACTCGAAAACTACAAATAGTGCGGCGCATGTCAAAAGTATTCTTAATGTTTCTGACTCTGCTAATAAATTCATTATCAACTCAACGGCAAGCGGACCGGAATGGAATGAAGATGCGCCTTTTGCCGCTGATTATTTCCCTGAATATGCCTGTCCGTGGAATCTCAGGTATTCTGAGAGGTCCTTCCGGTTCTGCAGTAGCTGCAGGTTTGCCGGGGTAATTACCAGGAAGCTGAATTTACCCTTTGGCATCCAGGGAATGATCCTGGTTTCAGCGATTTCAGCCGTTTTCCGGGTGTAATCCAACGCTGACGCCGCATTGGGGAAAGGCGTGATGACCACCAGGTTGAGAGAATCAGTCAAGGGCTGATTGGTCGTTTCTATTGGCAAATTGAAATAGTTCTGTTTATTATACCGGTTAAATGCATTTTTTGCTTCACCCACATAGACTGGATCGACTTTATCAAGAATCATGATCACCATGTGTTGGCCTTCAGCATCAACCGAATAAACAGAATTGATAGCTGGTAAATTTGGCTTGATAGCTACCGCGGAATCTGCACGCAACTTCGGTTGAATGGCAATCATGCTGTCACCCGGGAATTTCGGCTTATTGGTTGCCAGGCTGTCAGCCGGCCTGTTGACTGTCGGCGGAAGAGTTGGTGCTATTTTGACCGGATCAGGATCATTTTTGACAAGATTAGAATCAACGGATGTCGCTGCTGTGTCAGGCTTGAACCCTGGTATCTTCCTGCTGAATGTATCCACCATTGTTATTGCTCCCACCTTAAACGATGGGTTGATACTGTCTTTCGGCCCGGCAGGCACCGGAACAACGCCGCCGACCCTGGCCTTCAGCCCATCTTCAAGTTTCTGTATGGCAAGCAGGCTGTCTGCCTGCCTGGTGGCGGCACTGTCAACAGGTACCACTGGCGGCGCCTCGACAATCACTTTTTTGATTACCGGATCGTTGGTAATGACCAGAGCTGAGTCTTCTCCTGGTCTTTCTATTTTAAGATTGGTCAGATAATCCTCAATTTCTCTTCTTCGCCCAAGTACATCGAGCATGGTCCTGGCTCTTGGCGACAACGGCGAAGTCGGGTAAAGCTGGATGATTTGCTGCAGCACCACCTTCGCCTGGTCATCCTGTTTTTGCTTGATATGATAAACAGACTGAATATACAGCAGTTGTGGCGTCCAGTAATGTGTTCCGTAAAGACTGTCGGCGATCTTTTTATCGGACAGCGCCTGGTCAAAACGTCCTTCAATGAAGCTTATATAAATACTTTCATAACGGCGGTTCATGTCGGCCTCGGCTTTACTTTTCTGCGTACCGCCGGCAGGATTTGTGACCATCTTCTGGTATTCAGAACCGGCGTATTGCTGTTCCAGCGCGAGTCTCATCTCATTCGCTTTTGCGGCATTGCCGGTTTTGTTATAGCAATAATTGAGGATAAACAGTGCTTCGGGCTTATGTATTGTCGCGGGATACCTGGTTAGCAGCCCTTCGAGAGTGGTGATCGCTCCCGGGTAATCTTCCAGTGACTCAAAGTAAATTTTTCCCAGTTGGAAGGTTGCTTTCTCAATGGAGTCATTGCTTATCTTCATAAGGTCCGGTGTCAGAGGAAGAGACTTCATCAAACCTTCATAACTCACATCGGAGGTTGTTGTACCCGCGCCGGGCGCGTCTTTTCCCATGGCGGCCTCATTTTCTTCCTTTGGCCCGTTCACACGGCTGATTGCCCCTGATCGCCGCCAGTTATCCACATTAGGCCGGTTTCCCCATTTTCCCCTGAATTCGGTAAAACCTTTTGATTTCAGGGAGGCATTGTCAAAGTACCATTCACCCTTCGAATTATTGAAAAGATCAGGTGGGGCGGCTGTTTTATTGATGCTGTTAGCGCCTGCACCTTCGGTGGATTCTTCTTTAATGCCCTGGGTTTTCCTCATCTGTTTCACCATCTTTTTGATGAGCACGTCCCGTTCGGTCTCAGGCAGCATGGCAATCCGCTGCAAACTATCCTGTCTTTCGATCACCCCGAGATGTTCCACGATAGGAAGGAGAATGACTTTTCTTTGTTGTAAAAGCGCAACATCCCCGATGGTCGGGTCCGTGATATCCACGCTGTCGTAAAAACGTTTCGCGTCCCTGTACTGATGCAGCTCAAATGACAGATCACCCAGCAAGGTAAAAGCTTTGGTCCGTTGGCTGCTCCCTTTTTCAATCTGTAGCACAGAGATGGCTCTCAATAACAGTTGCCGGGCGCCCTCTACGTTTTTACGCTCAAGCTCCATTGTGGCAGCCGTGAAATAAATGATATCCTGGTAGGTCCGGTAACGGTCTTTCCGTGCCATTCGCACCACTGCCTCAATGTTATCGGCAACGACCTTGTCATTCGACTTGTCTTGCCGGGTAGCGTTAAGCCTGGCATACAGTTCCAGTACCGGGTTAAAAGTATGTTTGGTGGTTCTTTCAAAGTAGTCCCTGGCGAGCATAGGTTCGCCGGCTCGTTCGTAGAGTTGCCCGATCAGGTATTCCCAACGTGCTTTTTCCTCACCATTTTCCGCATTCGACAGGGCTTTTTCAAGGTAAACCGCAGCACTGTCATAGATCTCCTGCTTGTAGAAATAATAAGCCTGCATTTCGTAAAGCTCAGGGGACAGGCGGGCCGGGAAAAACGGATCGCCTTTGAGTGTTTCTATGAGACCGGCAGCTTCTGCAGTTTCATTTTTTGCGAGATAAGTTCTTATCTGCCAGATAAATGATTCGTTCCTGCTTGGTGGCCTCGCCCAGACTTTATTGGGAAGTCCTTTCTTTTCTTTGGTTGAAACAGAAAAAGCGTTACCACCTTCCGTGGCATTGCTGCCGATGGGAATATCGTACCCGTCCTTTTCCCTGGGAGAAAACGCGTAATTGATATATTGAAAAGTAAGATAGGCGGTATCCAGTTCGTTCTTGTAGTAATAGGCCTGGCCCATTAAGAGGTACAGGTTGTCTATCCAGGAATTCCTGAGGTCGTGGATCAGGATGCCGGCATTGGCCTTGTAGATGACTGAATCAAGATCGCTTTTGAACTGTTGTGTCTGCGAAAGATCGTAGTTATAAAAGGAAAGCAAACGGGTGTAATCGTCTTTATATGCAGCCTTGGCGCGGGAAATGACCAGGTCCAGTTTGTTTTTCGCGTTGAAGTTCCAGTTGAATTTAGTGACGGTATTCTGGGTAAATTTGCGGACGGCACCGAACTTTTTGTCCGCAGATTTTTCTGATCCTAATTTCTTCTCCTCATATTTTTTGGGTTTCACCAGATCAAAACTTAACCCTCCCTGGGCTTTGACATCCTGGAAGAGAGCACAAATCACTAGACTGCAAACAAATATCTGATTGAAAACCTTACGCATCCGGAACAAACTAAACGCTTATTAACTGATTTGGAGCAAAATTATTATCCGTAATCCAATTTAATTGAACTATTAACAAATCGGCTGCCGGTTTAATGGAAACCCTTTAGCAAAACTAATTTTTGGCTAAAATACAACCGCTTAAAACCGATTTCAGGCGGGCAAACAGTATCTTTAATCAATTGAATTCTAATGTATGGCCAAATTCGATGCCAATTCCACTTTTCAGCGTTTACAGAACCGTTACCGCCTCGTGGTGATGAACGATGATACTTATGAAGAGGTTGTTACGTTTAAGTTATCAAGGCTCAGTGTTTATGTTGCTCTCAGTACCATTTTTGTTCTCCTGACAGGCTTAACGGTGGCTTTGATTGTATTTACGCCGTTAAGATTGTATATTCCGGGATATGGTGATGTGAACGCGACCAAGGAGCTGAGGGATCTGAAAATAAAAACAGATTCACTTGACCAGGCCATGAGATATAAGGACCAGTACCTGGAAAGCGTGCGGGGCGTATTGATGGGCGGTAGTACTTTGAAACTGGATACCACGGCTCTAGACATACCAAAAGCGGAAAACATAACAGAATGATCCATGAATCCAACTGAAACCTGATTTATATAACCAATCCACTAAAAAACCAATCCACATGTTTAACCAAAAATCCAAATCTGACGGCTCTGGCGAATCTCCGGCAGCTACGGGCGGAGCCAGCATTATTGCAGCAGGTACTACATTAAAAGGAGATATATCCAGCAACGGCGACATCCGCATTGATGGCACTCTTCACGGCAATATCCATTGCACCGCAAAGGTTGTGATTGGTGCCAACGGTGTTATCGAAGGTGATATCAGTGGTCAGCAAGCTGACATTATGGGCAAGGTGAGCGGCACCATAAAAGTAAAGGAACTGCTGCAGTTGAAAGGTGGGTCACTTGTTACCGGGAACATTCACTCTTCCAAATTACAGATTGAGCCGACTGCAAACTTCAATGGTCAGTGTCATATGAATGCAACCGTTGAACCTAACCCGTTAAGCAACGGCAGGGCAGACAAGAAACTGGCTGTTCCCGAAAGCGAACCTGCGAAGTAAGCACAAACATCCGGGAAAATAAGCGCATTGGATACCAAAACAAGCGCATACATAGAACCAGATAAGGACATTCCGGGAATAGCCCTTGCTGATGCATGCCGTTACGGGGTGTATCAGCAGGGGTATGGCTTTTTGCAAGCCACCTCTTTTTCTTTTTATCGCCGTTTTTAGTTCCTGCTTGCAATATCTTTGCATCCATGAATACCAATTCCATGATCAGGAACCTTATGCCGGTCATTTTGATCTTCATCGCGGTCACCCTGATCTGCCTCGCACTGCCACAGCTGTTATCAGGATGGAGCATAGACCCCCTCGTGCTTCTTGCCGGTAACATCATTCTCTTCATTGCCACCCTTATCTCATTTATGTTTTACCGGAGATCGCTGAGCAATGATCATGCGCCATTTTTTATGCGTATGATCTATTCAGCAATGTTTGCGAAGATGATCATATGCATGGTCGGTGCGTTCATATATATTGTGACCTACAAAAAGAATGTAAGTAAAGGGGCGATTTTCGCCTGCATGTTTTTGTATTTTGTATATACGTTCGTTGAACTGTCTGTGGTTCTGAAACTCAGCAAGGAAAAAAAGAATGCCTAAGAAAGAAGCCCCGTTAGATTATCTGCGCCGTTTTATACCAGAAGAGGCTGCACAGAAATCCATGGACTACCTGGTCCACTATAAGGTGCATCTCACTATCACCCGTGAGCGAAAAACGGTGCTGGGGGATTATCGGCATGCTACCATGACAAAAACACACCGGATAAGTGTTAATGGCAACATGAACAAATATGCTTTCCTGATCACGCTTATTCACGAACTGGCTCACCTGGTAACCTTCCTGCGTTTTGGAAACAGCATCCCTGCCCATGGCAAAGAATGGAAAAGAATTTATGGTGAGATGTTATCTGATTTTATGCAGTTACCTGTCTTTCCCCCGGACATCAATAAAGCACTTGTTAGTTCGATGCACGACCTGCCGGCGAGTAGCTGTGCCGACGAACCTTTGATGCGGGTATTGCGCAACTATGATGAAAGGAAGGACGGCCAGTTGTTTGTGGAGCAGGTTGCAGAAGGAAAACTTTTTGATACCGGTCAGGGAAGGATTTTCAGAAAGGGAAAAAAGCTGAGAAAAAGATATCAGTGTATTGAGGTCAAAACAGGTAAATTGTATTTGTTTAGCCCCGTTTATGAAGTAACGGAGATAGCATCATAATTCACCTTAAACCAGATTGAATGAAAACACCACTGCTTATCCTCATTTTGTCGATGAACATTTTCACTGTCTCCGCTCAAACTAATAAGGGAGACTGGATCGTTGGAGGGAACATCCGGGTGAACACAGCCGAGTCAAACAACGAAGTTACCTTTCAACCAATGGCCGGGTATTTTTTTGCAAAAAGTTTTGCGGCCGGCACGGAGTTCAAAATAAGCTATTCAAAGTTTGGTGCGGAAAAAAGCAGGTCAATCGGGATAGGGCCTTTTGCCAGGTATTATTTCAATCTTAAAAATTCTTCATTAAAACCATTGGTGCACTCAACGTTGACATTCGAATCGGTTAACACCAACGAAAATGGAAGCGAAAGTACAAACACGGTTACCAGTATATATATTCTTGGTGGTGCAGCTTATTTTATCAATGAACATGTTGCACTGGAGGCGCTGGCCGGGTATAACCGCAGTAAGTACGAAAACAAAGATGCAGAAGGTGGCTTTGTATTCCGTTTCGGCTTCCAGGTTCATCTGTTGGGCAGGGAAGTGCGTACCATCAAAGAATACTGAACTGAACGACTAAAGTGTTTTGAGCATCCAGATAGCACATCCGAAATGACCGCTTTCACCTAATTGTCTGTCAAGGTATTCAAAGCCGAATCTTTCATACACCTTCATCGCCTGGCTCAACTCAGGCATTGTCTCGATATATACATGCTTAAATCCCGTTTCACGGGCATGCGCAAGTGCTTTTTCAATCAGGGACTTCCCCAGACCTATTCCCCTGGCTTGCGGAACCAGGTACATCTTGACGAGCTCACAGGTATCTGGTGGCAATCCTTTAGTGGGGAAGATGCCAACACCCCCTGCCAGAACACCGTTCATTTCAGCAACGTAATAAACGCTGCGGGGTTCCCTGAACAATTCATACAAATGATCAGTACTTGGATCGAAATAAACTGTACCCGGATGGTTGGCTTTAAATTCCGTTAATGTATCACGTATAACCCGCGCCAGCGGCTGGTTATCTGAGGGAGTGATTGGCCTGACTGTAATGTTGTGCAAGACGTGTTTTGAGCAAAGATAATTTCTCTGCCTCAAAACACGGTGGACTCTCTTTAGCTAAGGAGTGCCATGATGGTATAGAGAATGACGTAAGAGACTACTACCATTCCATAGAAAATTTTTGTAGCGTGTTTCATAAAATTGATCTTAAGATTTTTAAAGGGTTTGGGGAATCAATAACGGAAAACAGCATACAAATATTTTGCCACGGGCCAGATTTGTGGTAAACCGCCATCACGAAGCAGGGTTTCCGAACTCCTTGTGCAGACTTTTGTTATTATACGTTATACGGGCTCCAGGCGGCAAGGGCTTATTGGTAATTTTACGTAGTAATATTACATGGAGGATATATAGTGTTGTAGCCTTATTTTTGCGCCGGTTTAAGCATCGCAGGCAATTAGTTGTTAGCCGAGAATAACAATGGCCCGTTTTGATCCATTATCCAATTAAGTACTACACCCTGTGCAGACTCCCCTCCCTGGCTTTGGAAAAAAATTCATACCCTATAGATGCTGGTGTCAATATCTCTGAGTTGCATGAAGTGTTGAACTCATTAGCTTCTGGCAAAAAAATCCCCCCGTAATACCGGAGGGGATTTTTTCGTCAGATATCGTGCAATAAGATTGTCTATAGATACACAAGATTGTTGCGGGAACGAACCCATCTTCAACCACTTAATCGTTAGTAAGCGCCTTTGCAACCAGTGAAGCAGCTTCACTCAGTTCAATCGCAGACTGTACTTTCAATCCACTTTCTTCAATAAGTTTTTTGGCCTCGGCGGCATTGGTTCCCTGCAAACGTACAATGATGGGCACTTCAATATTGCCTATTGATTTATACGCATCGATTACTCCCTGTGCAACACGGTCACAACGCACGATTCCCCCGAATATATTGATCAGGATGGCTTTTACTTTAGGGTCCTTCAGGATGATCCTGAATCCTGCTTCTACCGTCTGTGCGTTTGCAGTACCACCAACGTCAAGGAAGTTAGCTGGTTCGCCACCGCTTAATTTGATCATATCCATGGTGGCCATGGCCAGTCCCGCGCCATTAACCATACAACCCACATTACCATCAAGCTTTACAAAGTTCAGATTATACTTGCCGGCTTCTACTTCAGTCGGATCCTCTTCACTGATATCTCTCATCGCTTCCAGGTCGGGATGACGCATCAGCGCATTGTCATCAAGGTTCATTTTGCAATCAACCGCAATTATTTTTTCATCAGCAGTTTTAAACAAAGGGTTAATCTCAAGCATACTGCAGTCGAGACCAACATATGCGTTGTAAAGATTTGTAACAAACCTTACGCAGTTTTTGAATGCTTCACCTTTCAGACCAAGATTAAATGCAATTTTTCTGGCCTGGAAACCTAACAAACCACCGCCGGCATGAACCCACTCTTTAAATATCTTTTCCGGGGTGTTGTGAGCAACCTCTTCAATGTCCATTCCACCCTCTGTGCTGTACATGATCACATTCTGCCCGGTTGAACGATCAAGCAGAATAGACAGGTAAAATTCTTTTACAGGGTTAGCTCCCGGATAATAAACGTCCTGAGCCACCAAAACTTTATTAACCACTTTTCCTGCTTCACCTGTCTGAATGGTAACGAGCGTACCTCCGAGTATCCTTGATGCGATCTGCTTTACATCCTCCGAGCTTTTACCTACGGCTACACCCCGCTGGTCGGTACCTACGATCTTACCTTTTCCCCGGCCGCCTGCATGGATCTGTGCCTTAACTACAGCGAAGGCGGTACCATACTGTACTTTAAGGTTTTTATATGCTTCCTCTGCGGCGCCGGCACTTTCTACCGGGATGCCTTCCTGGATCGGGACGTTATATTTTTTTAATAACTCCTTGGATTGATATTCGTGAAGGTTCATGAAAAAAATTTTGACGAAAATAGGAAAGTATTACCAATTGATGATTTTCAATTGCTAACGGCTACCGGCAAATTGTTGTTTTGCAGTTAAATATGAAAGATTCAGTACCGAAAAGACCAATATTCAAAGGTAAATGTTCAATATTCAATTACTTTGCAGCCATTTCTTTTTAACGCATAACTAATTCAGACCTTTATTTATGGCCGGTGTAATTGAGCAACTCCAGGAAACCACCACGTATATAAAATCCGTTTACGGTGGCAAACCGGTGATAGGTGTTGTTTTGGGCAGTGGCCTTGGCAATTTTGCGGCAGGGATCAACATAGAAAAGGAAATTGACTACAGCGCCATACCCAATTTTCCTGTTTCTACGGTAGATGGCCACCAGGGTAAGCTGATTTTTGGACAGCTCGGTGGCAAAACAATTGTCGCTATGGCGGGACGTTTCCATTATTATGAGGGTTATTCTGTTCAGGATGTAGTATTCCCGATAAGAGTGATGAAATCTCTTGGCGTTGAAACCCTGCTGATATCCAATGCTGCAGGTGGGGTGGATCCATCGTTCCGCGTCGGTGACCTGATGGTTATTACCGATCATATAAGTCTTGCGACAGCGAATCCCCTGCTTGGAAGAAACTTCGAAGCACTCGGACCAAGATTTCCTGATATGAGCGAACCTTACAGCAAGCAACTGATAAGAAAAGCGGAAAAGATCAGCGATGATCTTGATATTCCATTACGCTCAGGTGTATACTTCGGTGTTACAGGACCAACCTTCGAAACCCGCGCAGAATACCAGATGATCCGGATACTGGGTGGTGACGCAGTTGGCATGAGCACCGTACAGGAGGTGATAGCGGCTATTCACATGGGAATGAAGGTATTTGCGATGAGTGTGATCACTGATATCGGTATACGTGAGGAAGAAAATGTGATTACTCACGAAGAGGTACTGGCTGCTGCTAAAGAAGCTGAGCCAAAATTGACACAGATCTTCCAGCGGTTGATTCAAAACATCTGAGAAGCGGATGAACCCCGGGTTTTAAAAAAACGAAATCACAGATACAAATCTTACAGGTAAGTGTTGAAACGGAATCTCAAATTTTTATTCTTGGCTTTTGTGATATTGGCGGGAGGCCTGCAGCTAAGTGCACAGAGTGGTGCTATGAATCGCCTGCAGGGAATGGGCAGCCGCTTTGGTGGCGGCTCCGGCGGAACGGGGGACAGCTTGTTAAAGAGAGTGGACGATTCTATCAATATCAATTTCCGGTACCTTGATTCGACCCGTGCACAACGTTTCGACACGGTTATAACAGATTTCACCCGTTTTTTTCCTGTGCCCTGGCAGTATAAAACCCTTGGCAATCTTGGCAATGCCGCAGAATCTTTGATTTTTGCACCCAATCTTCAATCCGGCTGGGATCATGGTTTCCATTCGTTCGATATCTATAATCTGAAAGCGGCGGACACCAAATTCTATAACACCACCAGTGCCTATTCAGAATTAGGGTATCTGCTGGGATCCCAACAGGAGCAGATGATCAACCTGCTACATACGCGGAACTTCACGCCAAACTGGAATGCCAGTTTTCAATTCCGGCTTATGAATTCACCGGGCTTCTTTCAGAACCAGGCTACCAATCATAATAACTACCGGCTCGGGTCATGGTATCAATCCCGTAATAAAAGATATCAGAACTTCTTTGTGATCGTGGGTAATAAACTTCAGTCCGGTGAGAACGGTGGTATCAAAAATGACGGTAATTACCTGGACAGTACGGGTTTCAGCCAAAGGTTGACCATACCCACAAAACTAGGAGGTGATAATCCCGGGGGATCAAATCCCTTCAACCAACAACTGGAGGTTGCCTCCCGCTTTACGACGGCAACCTACATGATGCGGCAGCAATATGATTTCGGTCAGAAAGACTCCATCCTCACCGACACTTCGGTTGTTCGGTTATTTTATCCCCGCCTGCGCCTTGAGCACAGCATCAGTTACAACACCTACAAATACCGGTTTGAGGATAAAATCCCAGATAGCGCTTACTATACCGACATATATAAAGTACCAGGCATGCCCGGAGATACGCTTATCTATCTCAGAGATTTTTGGCGGGAACTGGTAAATGATTTTTCGATCTATTCCTTCCCCGATGCAAAAAACTCTCAGCAGTTTATAAAGGTTGGTGCAACCATCCAGAATCTGAGCGGAAACTTTGATTCCGGGTTTGTGAAAGAATCCTATTCAAATATCTTTCTTCATGGCGAATACCGGAACAAAACCCGGAACCGGAAATGGGATATCCAGGGTTATGGTAAGTTTTATTTGCGTGGACTCAATTCCGGAGATTACAGCGCATATATCAGCCTGATGCGATTTATTTCCCGGAGAATCGGATACCTGCAGGTGGGTTTTCAAAACGTTAACAGAACCCCGTCATTTAATTTTGACCCCAACAGCAGTTTTTATCTGCCTTATGTAATACCACAATCATTAAATAAAGAAAACACAACTAATATCTTTGCATCGCTCGAAGAGCCGAGCTCAAAGCTAAAGCTGACCGGTAACTATTATCTCATCAGCAATTATACTTATTACAAAAGCTATTTCGAGCCCGGTCAGGCAGCCGCGCTGTTTAACGTGTTAGCTATTACCGCGCAGAAGCAATTCAGGATTGCAGGAAAGTGGAACCTGCGCACCTGGGTGGTGGTTCAGCAAAAGGCCGGCACCGCTCCTGTGAACCTGCCACTGCTCGTTACCCGTAACCAGATTGGATATGACGGCAACCTGGGTTTCAAAAATCTTAACACCAGTTTTGGCCTTGAGGTCAGGTACTTCACACCTTATAAGTCAAACGCATATTCTCCTATGATGGGTCAGTTCGTGTACCAGGATACAACGACTATATCGATGAAGGTTCCGGAAATCTCAGCCTATGTCCACTTCCGGATACGTAGCTTTATGGCCTATCTGCGTGCGGAGAATCTTAACACATTGAGTTTTTCCGCCGGGGGATTCCTGAACAATAATGTGCTTATCCCGGATTATCCAAGTCCCGGGTTGCAGATCCGGCTAGGTATACAATGGAGTTTTATAAACTGACTTTCACTGCATGTTGAGATGTTAAGGTTTTGTCATTCGCAGGCGATCAGGTCTGGTGGATTGCACAAGCTGTCTAAATGCATTACTTTTACAGTCCAGTGAAAAAAGCGTTTACCGCCATATTGGCCCTTCTATATCTCTCTGTTGCCAGCGGGGTAGAAATGAATATCCATTATTGTATGGGCGAGGTTGCGTCCGTGGAGTACGGGAAGGCTGAACAGGGTCCTTGCGGTAAATGTGGCATGGAATCTAAAAAAGGCTGTTGTGAGGACGAGACCAGGTTTGTGAAAATCGGGGATTCTCACCAGTCATCTCAACCCGCCTGGCATTTCCAGTTGCCTGTTGCCAACTTGCCTTTGTCACCTGTTTTTGATGACGCTTCCATTCTCCACCAGAATGCGGTCCTGGACCAGCCAACAAACGGTCCGCCGCCTGGGTCGCAACCACCGGTGTACCTCGTAAATTGTGTTTTTAGAATCTGATCTTCCATTAAACGGTTTGTTGATGCCTGATGGCATACTTTGACAATCCATCCCACGTTGTAACAATCCATTACGTTTTTATCATTTTAACCCATTAGCCTTCTTTATTTTCAACTTGATTTTTGGCAGCCTGGTGGCTGCATCAAAAAATTAGTTGCTGGAGTACAGCCGGGTAATGGCTAGTGTTTAAAACCACAGGGAAACGGAAGATTAAAATGTTCAATCAAATTCTAAAAACATTGTATGAAAAATATTATCATCATTGCAGCAATGCTCGTTTCTTTTACTGCATCTGCCCAGTTCAAATCAGCTAATCTCACCGCGGCAGGCTTAACCTGCGCAATGTGTACAAGGGCAATTAATATTGCATTAGATAAACTCCCCTTTGTTGAGTCAGTAAAACCAAATATCAAAACCTCTTCTTTCGACATAAGCTTCAAAGCGGGTTCATCGGTCAACTTCGACGCCATGAAAACTGCCGTCGAGGGCGCCGGGTTTTCCGTCTCCAGGCTTGCGGTTAAGACAGATTTTAAAAATGTGGCGATTAACAATGACTCTCATCTTAAGATAGGGGATAAGACCTTCCATTTTCTGAAGGTTCCTGCTTCCACGTTAAACGGTGAAAAATCGATAGTCATTGTTGACAAAGATTTTCTGAATGCAAAGGAACATAAGAAGTATGCCGCTGCTACAACCATGGCTTGCGTTCATACCGGGAAGGCCGCCAGTTGCTGTACCAGTTCAGGGATTGCTTCCGGCTCCCGCATTTATCATGTAACCATCTGATCGGAATAGATAAGATCAATCAGAGTCCGAAAAGATAAGATCAATTAGCCGCAAGAGGCAGCAGGGTTTGTGGTATTTGCATTTCCTGTTGCACGTTCCCAAAACTGAATTACCAGATGGTCAACAGTTATCAGCATGTTCATCAACAATTACCGGGGCGTTGCATAAAAATTGCTTCGGTAATGTTGATGATCACCGGCTTCTTCTTTGGTAACGTTAAGGCGCAGCCGAAGAACTCAGGGGTTGGAAAGTTTCTGCCTGATATTGCCTTGCCCGATACATCGGGGACGATTCAGCGGTTATCCGCCCAGGTGGGAAAAGTAGTGCTGATCGACTTCTGGGCCTCATGGTGTGGACCCTGCAGGAAATCAAACCCGGCACTTTTGAAAATTTATCAAAAATACCAGGGCAGGGATTTTGAAATATTTGGCGTTAGCCTCGATAAGTCATTACCGGCCTGGAAAAATGCCATCAATGCAGACAACATTAGCTGGCTGCAGGTGAACGATGATGGCAGAACTAACGGCGGTACAACAGACTGGCAGATCATGTATATCCCAACATCGTTTTTGATTGACCGACAGGGGAAAATCGTAGCGATTGATCCCAATGTCAAACAGCTAAAAGCATATTTAAAAAAACATCTGAAATGAAGTCAATATTATATAGGTTGATATCATGCCTGACTGCAAATTTCCGGAGTTGGTGGTCGGTCAATTCAAATAAACGGCGATCTGCCGGTTTCGCCTGTTATTGGGTTTTCGCACTCACACTGGGATCACTTCCAATATTTACGACGGGACAGGAGTTGTATGTCTTCACCGAGCCCGCATCAAATATGCCTGCGAAATCTGTCAGTGCTAAATATTCCGGTAAGTTTCTGAACACCACTATGCATGAATCAGGAATCGAACAAAGACATACTGCTGAGATAATGTTTGGAATCAACAAAAACTGGATGGTGCATGGCGCTACCACTTTTTCTGATATGTACACTGATCAGTTCAGGCTTGAATCGGGTAGGGTCTATGCCAAATACCGTTTCCTTTCTATCGACGAGGTACATAAACATTTCCGGATGGCAGCCTTTGGCGAAATTTCACACAGCCGCAATGAAATAATGTTTGATGAGATTTCTCTTGAAGGCGATCAGAGTGGCTTACAGGCAGGATTGATTGCCACCCAACTCTGGAACAAACTCGCAGTATCTTCCACACTCAGCTTCACCCAGGTTACCACTAAAAAACCAGAGCACCATCCGGGAGACTACCCCTACCAGGCGTTCAATTACTCTTTGTCTGCCGGGTTACTGGTATTGCCGGTGGAATACACCAATTACAATCAGACCAACCTTAATATTTATGCCGAACTGCTTGGACAGCAAAGTATTGACCAGCAAAAATATTTTGTTGATCTTGCTCCCGCAGTCCAACTTATCTTCAGAAGTACCTATAAACTCAATCTTGGGTATCGTTTCCAGCTAAACTCCAACATGAACAGGATGTCTGCAAATAGTTTCAACATCGCTTTTGAGACTGTGTTTCTCAACGTTTTAAAACGAAAGTCGGGTAAAAATACCGACCTCTGACGTTGTAGCAGCCCCTTTCCTTTAAGTTAAGGTCATTGCTTTTTCCCGGCGTTTAACACGCCAGGCAGAAAGCGGTTTTTTGCTCATGCGAAAAAAATGTATATATTTGGCTAAAGATAATTTTAGACGAGTCTAAACTTTATTTTAAACACGCTAAAATATGCCTGGTTTCAACAAATTTATCCTGTCGCTTTTCCTCGTCACAAAATTATCGGCGCAGGAACAGATATTGACAGCCACCATAATGGATAAAAGGAACTTTGAAGTCGTCCCCGGAGCTACCGTCGTAGTCGGTGACCCCGGTAACACGATCATGGCCGACAAGTCCGGAAGGTTCCGTTTTAAGAGTTCACTTGATTCATTGCCTGTTATAGTGACTGCAGCAGGTTACGAAAAATTGTCAACCTATATTTACAGGTCGGGCAGGAACGATATTTTTATGTTGCCTGCACTTGCATCAATGAGTGAGGTGGTGGTAACGGGAACAATGCGGACCGTTCAAAAAACAGCAAGCCCCGTTCCTGTGGAAGTGTATACGCCGAAGTTTTTCCTTAAGAATCCAACACCTACCATTTTTGATGCCCTCCAGATGGTAAACGGAGTGCGGCCTCAACTTAATTGCAACGTGTGTAACACCGGTGATATACACATGAACGGACTTGAAGGTCCTTACACCATGGTGCTTATCGACGGGATGCCCATCATGAGTTCGCTTGCATCTGTTTATGGTTTGTCCGGAATCCCAAACTCTCTTGTGGAAAGAATTGAAATTGTGAAAGGACCGGCTTCTTCCCTTTACGGTTCGGAGGCCATAGGTGGACTGATTAATGTCATCACAAAAATTCCTGCGAAAGCAGCCCGGGTTTCAGCAGATGTTTCAGGAACTACCTGGGGTGAATTGAATGCTGATCTTGGTATGAGGTACAAATCAGGAAAGAAATCAACCGGTCTTTTCGGAATGAATTATTTTAATTTCAATAACCGGGTCGACAGGAACAATGATAACTTTACTGATATCACACTTCAGCACCGGATCTCCCTTTTTAATAAATTCAGCTGGGACAGGAAAGATAACAGGCTTGCAAATCTTGCTCTCCGTTATATAAACGAAGATCGCTGGGGTGGGGAAATGAACTGGAATAAATCATTCCGTGGCGGTGACAGCGTGTATGGCGAAAATGTAGGAACCTCACGTGCGGAATTGATTGGTAACTATCAGCTACCTGTCCGGGAAAAGATATTATTTGCTTATTCACTGAACGATCACCGGCAACGGTCCGCCTATGGAACTACCATTTTCGATGCCGATCAGCGCATAGCTTTCGGGCAGCTGACCTGGAACAGGCAAATTGGTACTAACCATGAGGCGCTGCTTGGATTGGTTGGCAGGTATACCTACTATGATGACAATACAACTGCAACACTCGACACTGGCACCTCAACAAACAGGCCGGATAAAGTATTTCTCCCCGGGATATTTTTACAGGATGAAATAAAACTGAACACGCACCAGTCATTGTTACTCGGCTTACGTTATGATTACGATAAGAGGCATGGAAACGTGTTTACACCGCGTGCCGCATATAAGGTGGCAGTAACACCAAACGATATTATCCGGATCAATGCCGGCACTGGCTTCAGGGTGGTGAACCTGTTTACCGAAGATCATGCAGCGCTTACCGGTGCAAGGGAAGTGGTTATTGCCAGTTCACTCAAACCCGAAAGAAGTTATAATGCTAACATTAACTATATCAAAAAACTTTATACAAGTTCCTGGTGGGTGAACGTCGACTTTTCAGCCTGGTATACCTATTTTACGAACAGGATCCTGCCCGACTATACCACAAACAGCAACCAGATCATTTATGATAATCTCAGTGGTCATGCGGTCTCAAAGGGCATCAGCTTAAACACGGAAATGGGATTTACCAATTCGCTGCGTGGGAACATCGGGGTTACCTTCATGGATGTATCTACGATTAACAAGTTACCCGACGGTAAGAAGACCATTGAAAGGCAATTATTGACTGAACGATTCACAGGTACCTGGGCGCTGAGTTACACCTTCCGGAAAGCTAAGCTTTCAGTTGATTATACGGGGAACATTTATGGACCTATGAAGTTGCCACTTTTATCAGACCTGGATCCCAGGCCTGCTTATTCCCCGACCTGGAGTTTACAGAATATCCAGGTTAGTAAAAGGTTTGGAAATTTTGAAGTTTATGGCGGAATCAAAAACCTCCTTAACTGGACCCCGGCCAAAAAAAATCCCATGTTGATCGCCCGCTCACATGACCCTTTCGACAAAAAGGTTGAATTCGATACCAACGGGCAACCGCTTGTTACCCCTGAAAATCCATATGCGCTCACTTTCGATCCGAATTATGTTTATGCACCTAACCAGGGTATGAGGGGTTTCCTCGGGCTGCGATGGTCATTATAATGTTGATGGCTTCCAAGGCTGCGGTTTAAAACCCCATTAAATTGGCACTCTGACTTGGTTAGTCAGCCGCGTTGCCTATCTTTGCGGCTTGAAAAGGCCCGTTGCTGCAATATTCTTGTCACTTTATATGCTCTCATTTTCTGAGCTTCCACAGCTTTTGAAGATACCGGTATTTATTGCACATTTTAACGAACACAAACAGATCGACCATCGGACTACCATCTGGGGATTTATCAAAGAACATTACCAGGGTAAGTTTGTAATGGATGAAGATTACCAGCGGGATAATCAACTGCCTTTCAGAACGGCTAATTTTGTACTTAACACGACAGTGATCTTTGCTCCGCCTGTTGGTTTTGAACTGCCTGAGTCATTTGGTACCTACAAAAAAGAGTTCACCATATTTGACGATAGTAATAATCCCATCACTTCTCTTCACGATATCTTTCAGCCTCCCAGGGCCTGATCATCATTCCCGGTTCCGTCACAACGCAAAAGGCGATACACTGTTCCTGTACAATGAATGGTGTGTTCGAGGTATAACCTATGCGATGTTTGGTCTTTCAAATTCGGGGCCATTCACATGCGGGGTCCTATGATGGAAAGCCGATGTATACGCAGGCATTATAAGGCATTGGTCATCCATTGCCGGGCTATGCTGTAGATTACCTGTTCATCGCAGGGTCCCGCCCATTAGGATTGTGTCGCCGCATGTTATTCCTGGTTAATGGTCCTGGAATGGCATATCTGTGCCGGCAGACATCTAAGATGGCCTATAGTGTTTCTGATCCGCGTTGACGTCCGGCGCTAACAATATTTGTTGTTAAATGTATCACGTATAAATGCATGACCGCAAACAAGAAGATTGAGCTGAATCTATCACTGTGCCAAAAGGCATTTCATAATGAAGTCGTAGCATAACAGCATGCTTCAGCCACTTTTCAACACTTATCATTCATAACTGTGTTCAATGTTATTGCAAAAAATAATTCAGTTTTCGGTTAAGAACAAACTGATCATCGGTCTATTAACCCTGGCGCTGGTTGTTGCCGGAGCGTACCATGTAACACGTCTTCCGATCGATGCCTTACCGGATATCACGAGCAACCAGGTGCAGGTCATTACCGTGTCACCTTCCCTTGCGGCCTCAGAAGTGGAGCAATTGATCACCTTTCCCATCGAACAGGTGAATGCGAGTATTCCCGGTCTTACAGAAATGCGGTCTATTTCAAGGTTTGGGCTTTCGGTCATCACCCTTGTCTTTACAGATGAAACTGACGTTTACTGGGCGAGGCAACAAG
>NZ_JBTLQG010000056.1:0-21827 GCF_054461535.1 Flavitalea antarctica | reverse complement strand
AGCACAAATGCCTCAGCAGAATCTTTCAATGCGAAAATCAAAGCCTTCAGAGCTTCTGCCAGAGGTGTCCGAGACATCAATTTTTTCCTCTTCAGACTCGCAAAAATCTATGCCTGACAAAATCATCCCCCAAGAATTAAACTTGATCCCCTTTTTTGAAGGAAGTATTGCTTGTTCCTGATTTAGCAAATTCTCCCTTTTGCGACTGGATTACATTTCCAGTCTGCTCCTTTACTTGAATACATGACCAGGGTATGTTTACTCAGAGTGATGAGTTGTTGTGGAATCATTCATTTAGCTGATCACTATCATTCTTTAATTTGCATACCGATTGGAACTTGAAGTCTTAATCTGGAAGACATGAATAGTTCTCAAATTCATCTTGCATTAACGCATATTCCGGTCATCCTTTCTCTTGTTGGGTTCATGGTATTGGTAGTTGCCCTCCTCAAAAGGAATGACATACTCATCAAAACAGCCTTTTATCTCCTGCTTTTTGCGGGTGTTTTTGCCGTTCCGGTATTCTTTTCTGGTGAAGGAGCAGAAGAGACCATTGAAAGCCTGCCCGGTATGTCGGAATCTGTCATCGAAAAACACGAAGAAGTTGCCAAAGTAGCTTTTGGGGTTGTGAGTGCTACAGCTATAGTTTCATTAATGGGACTGCTGCTTTATCGTCAACTGGGAATACGCCGGTTGATAAAGCCTTTTTTACTCATTCTGTCTCTGGCTACTGCCAGTATCATGTCTGTTGTGGCTCATCTGGGGGGACAGATAAGACACACGGAAATCAGGTCCGGATCGAATACACAAATGGAAAATGCATCGAACAGCAATTTGCCTGACAAGGGGAGTGATGATAATGAGTGATCTTATGGTCTTTTCGAAGGTTACCTGTCGATCATAATTTCCATTGAACACTATCATTTATTGAAGGCAATAGTGTTGGTAGCTTTCTTTCTAAATTTTCGAGATGACCCGCAATGCAGCTTCTCTTATATCAAACTGGCATTCAAACTACTCTTGGTTGGTAATTGTTATTTCAATTGGTTGACCGTAGATAGCTTCTAGCCGTTGTGTTGCATCTTGTCAAAAATGTTTAATTTAAAAAAACATCACTTTAAGTCGATTAGGCATGAAAAAAAACATAACCATCGACAATTACCTGGAAAGCCATTACATCCACCGAAGCAATTGGGTGCGGGCTGCTGTCTTAGGCGCTAACGACGGCATCATTTCAATTTCAAGCCTGGCTATAGGTGTAGCCGCAGCCAGCACAAACAGAGCCCCGATTTTATTGGCCACCATTGCCGGACTGGTAGCCGGTGCGCTGTCTATGTCTGCCGGTGAATATGTTTCGGTTAGTTCTCAAACCGACATTGAAAAGGCGGATATTGAAAGAGAGAAACAGGAACTGAAAGAAATGCCTGAAGCAGAAATGGACATTTTAGCGCTGATTTATCAAAAGCGTGGTCTGAAAAGAGAAACGGCGCGGCAGGTAGCCCAGGAGTTGACAGCCGCTGATGCGCTGGGCACACATATCAGGGACGAACTGGGCATTAATGAAGTAAGCCAGGCAAAACCTATGCAGGCTGCTTTTACGTCGGGTGCCGCTTTCACAGCGGGCGGACTGTTACCGATGTTGGTCACCTTTTTTGCACCGGTTCGTACTATGGAATACTTTCTTTATGGGTTTACCATCCTTTCTCTCGTCATACTCGGCGCAGTTGCCGCTAAAACCGGTGGTTCAAGCATCCCGAAGGCTATTGCGCGGATTGTGATTGGGGGTACTATTGCTATGGTTTTGTCTGCTGTAGTAGGTTATCTCTTTGGAGTTCAGGCTTAGGGAGCGTCATTTTAAATAACCAATTGAATTCTGGGTAGGATAATTCAGTTATTTCAACAGTGCACTTTTAACTGTTCGAATTGAATATAGAAAGAAACCAGGAGCCAGGTAACCACGGAATCTGGGGCACAGGCCACCGATGCCCTGGTAGTAACCAACCGCTTGAAATATGTTTAATCCTCACACAGCATTGCCGGCAGTTTGCCGATTTTAAATGGTCAGTCGCCTGATAGCTTAAAGTATTATCTTCAATATCACCAGTTGCTTTGAGTTATTTACAGTATGCCAGATGCTTGCATATGCAGTCTGTTTAACTAAATACTGATATGTCATTAATTCAGGTTTCTTTGTTAGTAGAGATTTGTCAGACTATTTCAAAAAGCCACGTTAGGGAAGTTTAGTGATATGAAAATTTTAATAGGCATGCATTTGAGCAGAGGATTTATTGATCCCATTCGTATTAATTGTTCAGGAATTTGTGTTGTAGATGATAATAAATGACAAGCTGTAAAAAATAAAATCCTGCCAGCTTAATATCGTCACCACTTAAAATATCATAATGAACAAAGCGAAATCATTTTCCGTATTACTAATATTCATTTTATCTCTTACAATTATTTCCTGTGGTCCTTCCATTAAAACGACCGGTTCGTGGGTAAATAGAGAGAAGCTGCCAGCAGAACCTGTAAAAAGTGTTTTTATTATCGCTTTTACCGACAATATTGAAGCAAGGGCTTATTTAGAGGAAGATTTAGCACTTGCGGCTCAAAAAAAAGGACTAAAAACATACAAGAGCATGGATGTTATCGGGGCTGTTGATATAAAATATATTGCACCGGTGAAAGAGGTATTCATGAAAAAACTACAGGCGCTTAACTGCGAAACAATTTTCACTGTTGCGCTGGTAAATTCGGAATCCGAAACAAAATATGTACCGGGAACTACAGTATCAGTGGGCTATTCACCTTACTCCTACGGGTCCTATGGCGGTTACGGCGGTTACGGCCCGCACAGCGCTTATGGGGGATTTGGCGGATACTATAGTTATGCTGTAAGTACCGTAGGTAGTCCGGGATATTATCAAACTGACAAAAAGTATTTTATAGAAGCAAAAATGTTCGATTTAAAAACGGAAGAGTTATTGTTTTCTGTCCAGACTGAAGCAAATAACCCTGCCTACATTGCAACATCAAGCAAGGAATACACGGCGGCAGTGATGAAAGAAATAAAAAGGCTGAACCTGCAGAAGAAATAAAAAATTAGGGCCTTAACCGATACACCTCAAGACCCTGATGGATAAACAATTGAAAGATTCATTGATCACTCCACTATTGACAGGGTTTCAGCGGAATTTCGACCATTTCCGGTGACAATTTGAGAGTCACCGTTCGGCAATAATTGTGGGATATACGTCTATTGAAGTTTTTTCGATCGCGCTATTCATGTCGCTTAGCTTCCTTCCTGTTGTTGATAGTAGTGGCAGAGTCTTCAATACGTATTTTTGGAGGAATGGCGGAAACTGATCAAAAAGATTTCTGCGTCAAACTTCTTTAGCAAAGCGTTATTCAAGCGCTGCCCTTCTGGCGACATCATAATAAGCCCTTTGCTTTTTAAGCTGTTTTCTATGCGCACTAATTCTTAAAAAAAAACTGACAAGGTCCTGATCGGGGTACATATCAATAAATCGCAGTGGCACATCTCCAGAGTTCCAAAAAGTATGAACAATGACGTGTGGCCATAGACGGTAATCAGGACCTGGGTATAATGATATCGGTTAATGCTTCCAAAAGGTGGGTAGCATAGGAGTGTTTCTTATTAACTGCTTGCATATTTTAGTTTATGTAATAAAGTTTTATTTATTACCGTAACGTTTATAAGTTCCTCATTGGTAATCGGGTCAGAGTGGCTGAAACTTTGTCCTGATTGCATAAGGTGACCTGCCACTTTTAATCGACGGGACTGATATCGCAAGAGTGCCTAGACTACATCACCTAATTGCATTTCATTAGCAACACAGTCAGACAATGAGCTGCATCCTCCAATGACGCGTAAAGCCTGGCGCATTAATGGCGTTGGTAAATGTGCGGCATCTCCAACAAGTGCTAATCTTTCGCAATAGTCAAATCTTTCCTACATTTGTCTTTCAAGTTGCATCGCGGCGCTTTGCGGTAAACGCAAGGCTGAGAAGCACCCGTGTACCTGATGCTGATCAAAAGTCGCATTGACTTTGCGCCTGGTAAGCTGTTTTGAACTTCTCCTTTATTTTAAAGTCAAACCTGTACCTTTAGCTTGCTTACCGTAACCGGACTTAAGTGATTTATCCTGAAAGATGCTTATGGAAGAGGTCGCATGAAAGAGTTATTCAAGAAAACTTAGCTGCAAAACAAATCTTTCCAGGCTATTGTTTCAACAAGTCATAAACAGATGCCGTGCATAATATTTATTCACGAAGATAATATGATCCGGAAGTTATGCTCTTACATGATTTTGTACCGTCTCCCGGGTTAAGGATGTATGTAAAATGCTTCCGGGTCATTCATTTTTATTTTGACCCTTTGCAACCCATTCCATTCAAAGCATATCCTCCCAAGCCTGAACAAGTACTCCACTTTTTTCTTCGGGAGCCATTCATTGTTGAGAAAAAGGATAATTCGTGGTTTAAGCCCTCATCCATCCTGTTTACTACCCAACAAACATCACTCGTTAAACAATACACAGATTATAACTTTATTGATTTACAAATTGTATTTCAACCGACTGCTATCTTTCAACTAACCGGTATCCCGGCTACAGCATTAACGAACCGGTTTTTGGATGCAACCTTGTTATTCCCTCCTACCATTCAGTCAACATTTTCCCGATTGCAGGAAGTGAAGCACTATGATCAAATGATCCTGATCCTTGAAAACTGTGCTACGGACTTGTTCCGGAAGGTGAAATCTGCTCCGCCAACTTTTGATGAAGCCTGCAGAAAAATGATTCGCCAGCATGGTAATATCATGATGGATGAATTGGCCAGAGAGGCATGTTACAGCTCCAAACAGTTTAAACGAAAATTTGCAGAAATGGTCGGCGTAAACCCGAAAACATACGCAAGAATTTTAATGCTGAACCGCGCTTATAACCTGCGTAATTGTTTTCCCGGCATGGATTGGAACATCATCGCCGCCAAAAGTGGTTACACCGATTACCAGCACCTTGCAAAAGCCTACAAGGAATTCAATGGTCTAACACCGTCAGAACTTCATAGCCTCGAACAGAAATCCCCTGAAAACATGCTGGGTCTAACAAAAAAACTTTATCACAAGAGGGCTACAGACTTTTCATAAAGGTTCAAAATGTCCCTTTTTTACCAATTATGCCTTCCCATCTGTTTTAGTTTTGTGTGGAAACTCAGACATCATACAATGTTTTACTTTATTCACTTTAGCAAGTTTAATTATGGCAACCCAATTATCTGCGCAAACAGAAACCCCTACATTTATGCTTGTTCACGGCGGCTGGCATGGAGCATGGTGCTGGAACAACGTTTTACCACTACTGAAGGAGAAGGGGATAAAAGCCTTTGCCATTGACCTCCCCGGGCATGGATCAGATAAAATGCCCATCGCAACAGTAAGCTTTGATGATTATGTTAACAAAGTGGTGGAATCTGCAAATAGCGTTCATGGTCAGGTTATTTTACTGGGACATTCAAGCGGTGGAACGCCTATCGCCCAGGCAGCGGAAAAATTATCTCCCGAAAAAGTTTCTTCACTGGTATTTCTGGACGCCTTCATGCCGCAAAATGGCGAAAATGTATTTTCTATAGTAGACAAATGTGCGGACAAATCCGGGGGAAGTAATGGCGGCGGGTTGGCCGGGAGTCTTATAGTCTCCGGCGATCAGAAGTCAGCCACGCTCGACCTTGCCAAAATAAAAGAGCTTCTCTATCATGACTGTACAGAAGTCGATGTCTCCTATGCAAAGGCCAATTTAGGGGCACAGCCAATGGGAACTCTTCTCACACCCGTTACTGTAACGGAGTCAAGTTATGGAGCAATTACAAAATATTACATCCTTTGTACCAATGCAAAGGATCTTGACAAATCCAAAATAGCCACTAATATGCCTTGCAAAAAAATCTACCGGCTGGCAAGCAGTCATTCACCGTTTTTCTCTATGCCAGACAAATTAGCGGACATACTTGAAGACGTTTATAAACAGTCCACAGGTGTAAAATTGAGATAATATGCAGTATTCCCTGGACAGTCAAACATCTTGTTTGGTTCACGGTAAGAGCCCATTTCCTGTTGCGAATTGAGGTAAAAACTTGAATCTTTAAATTCACATTCCTTGTGCACATTAACCGTTGAAGCCAAATCATCAAAATCTGTTCTTCTCAAGAATATTTAGTTAAGACATCAGTTCTTTATTGGCCAACCCAGCAGGTTTTTTTAGCTAAGCCAGTAGGTTTCTTATTAGCTAAGCGAGTAGTTTTTATCTATTAAGACAACAGTTTTTGGATGTCATGCACGAAATTCGTGTCAGATATACCGCATAAACGTTATTGCATTCAAATTGCTAAAATGAAATGGATCACCCGGGAACGACCGAAAATTGACCGAATAGCCTGCCCATGGTTAATCAAACGATTTATAGACAAAGAAGCTGAAATCATTTACGTGCCCTTTGATGAAGTGTTGCCAACAGCTGAAAAACTCAATGCAATACCTTTCGACATTCCCAATGTAGAGTTTACACATTATAACGACAATTGCACCTTTGATTATTTTATACAAAAATATCAGCTTGATGATCCGGCTCTAAATACTATGGCAGCCATCATTCGGGGAGCTGACACTGATCGTCACTACCTGGCCGTTCAGGCTTCCGGCTTATGGGCGATTTCCGCCGGTCTTGCATTCAACTTCCCTGATGACCAGGTATTACTGGAAAAAGGCATGATCATATATGATGCATTATATTCCTGGGCCAGACACCTGCAAAAAGAAAAACATACCCAACAGCCATTTGAAAGCTTATTACTGAATGTTTTCAATAATTATCTCAAAGGAACACCTGGGGATAAAAAAGTTCCCGCCTGGGTTGTGGAACTAAAAGAGATTATCCAGGATCATATAGATACCAATATCACACTGAAAGAAATTTCCAAAGGTCTCGATATAAATCCATCCTATTTATCGCGTGAATTCTCCAAATATTTCCAGGACCTCTCTTTTGGCGATTATATACGCAAACAAAGGATTGATAAGGCGATTGAATTTATGCAAACGCAACAGTATTCTCTCACGGAAATTGCTTACCTCACCGGGTTTTCAGATCAAAGCCACTTTACGAGGATTTTCAAACAACACACAGGAGAAAATCCATCTGCATTCCGAAAAAAGTTGCAAAAAAAGTAAATCCTGTACAAAAGATCATTTTCATTCTATTTCTCATCATGTTAAGGGAATAGCATTGCGTTTTGATCGATTCTGTAAATAATCACAGCAATAGAAAGCCGGGGTTTACTTACTAAATGCATCTTAACATGAACCAGCCTTCCTACACACTGAAGCAATTGGTATTATATTTTTTGAAGTTGGGAACCATTGGTTTTGGAGGCCCGGTGGCTCTTGTTGGTTATATGTATCGGGACCTGGTTGAGAAGCGTAACTGGATATCTGAAGACGATTACAAAGAAGGACTCGCTTTAGCACAATTAGCGCCCGGACCTTTGGCCGCACAATTGGGGATATACCTGGGATTCGTTCACTATCGTATTGCGGGAGCAACGCTTTGTGGGCTCGCATTTGTTCTGCCATCTTTTTTTATGGTGGTTGGATTGGGAATAGTTTATAAATTATTTGGGGGACTATCATGGATGCAGGCTGTCTTTTATGGTGTTGGGGCAGCAGTGATCGGTATCATTGTTCTGAGCAGCTATAAGTTAACCATCAAATCAATCGGCAAATTAGAGTTACCCTTAATAAAAAAGAACTGGCTCCTTTGGGTATTTTATTTTGTTGCTGCGGTTGTTACCATCATTACTCAAAATGAGGAAGTATTATTGTTTGTAATTGCGGGTCTTGTATATATGTTTGTGAAAGCACCTCCCAGGTGGGCCAAACAGCAATTGACAATAAATATCTTATTGTTGGGCATTCCTGGATTCTGGCAATTCGACTGGACAACGCTGTCCAGGATAGGATGGTTTTTTACAAAGGCTGGCGCATTTGTTTTTGGAAGCGGGTTGGCCATTGTTCCGTTTTTGCATGCCGGTGTCGTGAATGAATTCGGATGGCTCAATGAACAGCAGTTTCTCGATGCAGTAGCTGTTGCGATGATTACCCCGGGGCCGGTGGTGATTACGGTTGGCTTTATCGGTTATTTGGTTGCAGGCTTTCCCGGTGCAACCGTAGCAGCCGTCGCAACTTTTTTGCCTTGTTATTTACTTACCATTCTGCCTGCGCCATATTTCAAGAAAATTTCTAAAAATAAGTCTATCAAAGCCTTTGTAGAAGGCATCACTGCTGCCGTAATAGGCGCGTTATCGGGAGCGGTAATTGTCATTGCAACCAGGAGCATAATAGACATTCCCACGGCATTAATTGCATTGACAACACTCATTGCCCTCATCTATTTTAAGAAATTACCCGAGCCTTATCTTATCATGCTGGCGGCAATAGCTGGCTTGCTGATTAAAACCGTTATTTAATTCGCTGATTAAAACCGTTATCTAGTTTGCAGATCAAAACCGTGATTCGGTCTGCCATGCAAAAAAAAGATTTAACTGTTGATTGGTTGGCGATTTAATTGCTGATGAGATTGTGATTTAGGTTGCTGACTAATTTGTAGTGTACATGCTAATTACAGCCTTGCTTTACTTTATCAAACCTCGGCGTTTTTTGCATCTAGTTCCTGGATGGTTTCCTTTGCGGCTCTTAAGCGTATCTGCCTGTTTTTTTCTATCAACCTTGAAGTTGCAAGTTTCTCCAGTTTATGATGCAGGGGAATTAGGATTGCACCTATACATACCAGGCCTAACAGCATCAATACCGGGGAATGATTTGTTATTTTTTCAAGAAAGGGGTGCAGCAGTAAATTGAAAAATTCAAAAACCAGCAACAAGGCTATCACCCCAAAATAGTGAATAAGAGAAGGGCTGGTGATAAAGCTGCGGCTAAGTAGTAAATAGATGACGACGAGAGCAATTACACCGAGACCAATCAAAAAATATTGAATGGTCATTTGCCGCGCTTCTGCTGCCTTTACTCTTTCTTCCCTGAGTTCGCTTTGCCTTTGATCTTCTTCGAAGCTGATCAATTGAGTTTGTTGGGTCACCTTTGCGTTGTACAGACTATCATTGGCCACCCCATATATTTCATAATATTTGATCGCACTGTCACTGTTGGTTTTTTTGTAGATGTCGAGCAGGATTTTTGCGGGTTTCAGACTGTAATTGGAAAATGGTGTATTCTCCACGATGCCTATTGCCTTTTTCGCGTAAAACATGGCAGAATCTATATTTTTCTCACTAAGGAAAAACTCACACTTTGACGTATATGCCGCATTGAGTTGTCTTGCAGAATTTACCAGCTTACCCTGTTTGATTGCCATATCAAAATACCCTACAGCAAGGGCCGGATTGCCTAATCTTGATTGTATAGCCCCCAGGTTAATCAGGGTGTAACTGGCAAAATCGAAGTACTTGATCTGATGTGACAGTTCATAGTCATTCTGACCATATACCAATGCCGAATCAACCTGGTTTTTTGCCAGGTAGATCTCCGATAAATGTTGAAACCCCCACACCTTTGCCTCCTGGTATCCCGCCTTGTCAGCCGATTCTATAGACGCCTGGTAAAAGTTTATCGCTTTTGTATAATCGTAGAGATTAGTGTAGATAAGCCCGAGCATGGAGTTGGAAAGCGCGAGCAGCTTTTCGTTACCGGTTTGTTCAGCGATGGTTTTACCCTGGATAGCAAAGCGCAGCCCTTTTTCAATACTTCCCGATACACAATACATCTTGCCCATAAAAGACATGGCATAGGCTTCGCCGATTGGATAATTGTTGGCTTTGGAATAGTCAAGCAAACGTTGAGCATACAGAAGACCTAACACCGGGTTGGTCTCACCAATGTTTACTGTTGAGCGATAAAACAAATCAATGCGCGAATTGTCTTCTTTTTCTGCGGCAAATTTTTCAATCATCAGATCTATGTCGGACCGTTGCGAAAACACCGGGTTGAGACTTGCGAGGAGCAATAACAGGAAGCATAATTTTTTCATCTTTATTAATTTATTGTTTCCATGCAGCTACCGGCAATTTATCCCTATAAACCGGATTATTAGTTCCCATAGTAAAAATTTTCTTCACGTGTGTAAACTCAAACTTCTGACTGGTGATTTCCGCTAAATGTCTCATTTTTACATTTCAGGTATGCATTCCCCGGGCGGACAATTTACCGTTTGAGGTAATGAAGTTTTCAATTCAATCATTGATCTATGCTGGACATTGTTATTGAATCCCGGATTGCTGAAATCAGTAAATCCATGAAGGTCAAACGCATTCTTCCCTTCAGGTTAAGAAGAATGGTGGGACCTTTTATTTTCATGGACCATGCCGGACCGGTTGACCAGTTACCTTCAGTCGCATCATCACTGGATGTACTCCCGCATCCGCATATTGGTCTCTCAACGGTCAGCTACCTTTTTGGAGGCCAGGTTACACATCGCGATAGCCTGGGGGTTGAACAGATCATTCGTCCGGGTGAAGTAAACTGGATGACAGCAGGGAGAGGGATTGCGCATTCAGAGCGTTTCGAGGATCCGGCTGCGCTCGCAGGCGGTGACCTGGAAATGATCCAGACCTGGGTGGCACTTCCTGAAAAGGATGAAGAAGCCATCCCGTCATTTAATAATTACACACCTGAACAACTGCCGGTATATACTGATAAAGGTGTCTGGATGCGACTCATCGCAGGATCTGCTTATGGACTTGGGAACGATGTGAAAACAAACTCACCGTTATGCTATTTACATGTCGTGATTCAAAAAAATACCGGTTTTGCGCTTCCAAAAGAACATCCGGAACGCGGATTTTACATCGTTAAAGGAAGCGTTGAGATATCAGGAACCACATACAGGGAAGGTCAGATGCTTGTTTTCAGCAAAGGTGTTGATCCGCGCATCCTTGCCAAAGAAAATACGACGTTGATGCTTTTAGGCGGAGAACCGCTTGGCGAAAGGTTTATCTGGTGGAATTTTGTTTCATCGAGAAAGGAGAGAATTGAGCAGGCTAAGGAAGACTGGAAGCAGGGAAGAATTGTTCTTCCCCCAACCGATAACAAAGAATTTATTCCGCTGCCGGATGATAAATCGCGGCCGGCAGGCTCTGCCCCAAGACCCGAACCATTGTCGTAACCATGGCAGACAAGTTTAAGTCTTAAACCTTACTCATAACAATGGCAGAGAGAAAAGTTGCATCATTTCATAAGTTTTTTCATAGCAATGGCCATAAAAATTGCATCACTTCATAAGCTTTCTCATTGCAACGGCCGATCTAAAAGTTGTATCACCCGATACATGCTTAAACCTGGAAAGTTGCATACTTACCCTGACGGTGATATTGTTGGGTGATCAATTCCGGATCGGACCAGTCCATCTCTATAATTTGCTTCAAACCTTCAAGGAGGCAGGGATAGTTTTCAGGTTTTGAAAAGTAAAGATTTGCTCCCTCATTATAAGCACGGGCTATATGAGCCGGCGACATCGAATTGGTATACATCACAATAGGTAAGTGGCCGTAACCCCTTTCGCGAATGCCTTTCAGCCAGTCGAAACCGTCGTGTTTCGGCATATTGATGTCTAACATAACAAGGTCAAAAGAATTACTATCTGCTTTTCTTACCTGTTCGCAGGAATTACAATAGGAAACAGAAATACCGGGATCAATCTCCCTGACCGCTTCTGCTACAATTTCATAGTCATCCACGTCATCATCTATCACCAGAATTGAAAGCACTTTGTGTTTTGAAAAAGTCATGCATTTTGTTTTTAATGGGACAAGGTTTTATTCGTTACTATGTCTTTATAGATACGAGATTTTAATAGGTACAAGATTTTAATAGTTACAAAGTTTTAATAGGTACAAAGTTTTAATAGGTACAAAGTTTTAATAGGTACAAAGGTTATCAATACAAGGTCTTAATGGTTATAAAGTTTTTATAGATACAAGGTTTTAACAGGTCCAGAGTTTTAATAAACACAAATTTTTAAGGTACTAATTTAAGAACTTCGAAAAACTTTCATTATTAAATTCAATCAGGCAGGAAAGCCGAATCCGGTTGTTGAGAAACCGGTAACCATAAAATAATGCGCGTAAAGCTGTTGATTTCGCTTTCTGCTTCAATGAATCCGAAATGATTTTCAGCAATCTTTCTGCAAAGTGCCAGCCCCAGGCCCTGCCCGGGTGTCAGATCAAGTTTTCTGAATAACTCAAATATATGTTCCCCATACCGGGGATCAAAACCAATTCCTTCGTCTTTAATTTCCAGCTTTAGGTAATCCCTGTATTCATATTTGTCGCCGACACTTCTGAAAACGTTTCGCTTCAATACCGTTGAATGAATGGTCACATGTGCCTGGCTATCTCTTCTGAACTTTACCGCATTTGAGAACAAGTGATAAAACAACAGATGTAATTGCTCTTTATCGCCCTGCAATTCATGCAGGTTATTTTTTGTTAATATAAATAAGGCGGGATCAATTTCCTGGAACAATTGTTCTGTTGCAGTTGTAACCACTTCATCAAGGTTAACAAGGGTGAATTCATTTACTTTCTCATTGAGCCATAAATACTGCTGCAGCCCCCCGACAACCAACTTCATTTGATCAGTTGATCTCAGCAATTTGGTAAGCGTTGGGCTTTCGACTTCAGTCTTAAGTTTGTTTGAAAAGAGTAAAATCTTTCTTAACGGTTCCTTCAGGTTATGGGTAACGACATGGCTGAACTGCTTTAACTCATGGTTTTGTCTTTTTATTTGTTCCATCTGGCGGTCCAGATGCACTGTTTGCAATTGAAGTTCAGCTTTGGCCTCCAGTAAAGCGGTGTTTTCTTTTAATGCATTTTCGGCCGCTTTCCGGGCAAGCAACAACTCATCTTCAAATTTCTTCCGGTTCGGCACCACAATAAATGCACAACAGGTGAGGTTACGATTCTCAAACTCCAAACGGACAGCATTCAGCAAAACCGGCAGATGAATTCCATCACTGGTGAGTACTGTGATATAAATTTCCTCTGCATGTCCCTGCAATTTGACAAGGGGAAAAAAATGTGTCTGATAAAATATACGGGTTGAAAGCGTAAACAGGGTTTCAACATTTCGCCCGATCAGCGCCGCCCTCGGATATTTCAGTATAGAGGCGAGCGTATCATTTGCTTCATAGAGGACTCCTTCGTCAGAAAATGCAAAGTAACCACAGGGAGCTTTATTCAGAAGCGCGTCATTCATGCCCTTAACAGGAGATAATCTTTTATCAAAGCTACAGTTTCGCCCGGTTCACTCATGTGTGGACAATGGCCTGTTGCCTTCATTATACGCAAAATGCTATTTGGAAGATTTTTGTGAAGATACTCGCCAACTTCACGGGGTGCGATGAGGTCATCCGAACATTGAAGTAGCAATGAAGGTACTTTGAGTTTTGACAGATCATCGCGGTTATCCGAGAAGAAAGTTGCCCGGGCAAACTCGCTTGCTATCATTGGGTCAGTGCTGCAGAAGCTTTCTGTCAGCTCCTGGCCAAGCTCAGGTCTGTCCCCGTTTTTCATTATCTGCGGAGCCAGGAAATTCGCCCATCCGATATAATTCTTTTCCATGGTCTCAAGCAATCCTTCAATGTCCTTGTGGTCAAAGCCACCAATGTAACCATCTTTGTTTATGTAACAGGGTGAGGGGCCAACCATGATAAGATTGCTAAAAAGTTCGGGCTTTTCAATAGCCGCGAGCAGGCCAATCATACTGCTGACTGAATGGCCCACAAGGATTACATTCTTCAGTCCGAGGTTTTCTATTATATCCAGGATATCCTGGGCATAACCCTGTAACGAACTATAGCGTTCCTGGTTATAACTGGAAACATCAGACTTGCCCGATCCCACATAATCAAATAATATGATCCGGTAATTCTCTTCGAAATCAGGAGTGATAAAACGCCACATATTCTGATCGCAACCAAATCCATGAGCAAACATAATGGGCTGCATCCCTTTGCCGGAAATTTTCACATTGTTACGGGAGAGCACATCTTTTGCCATACACTAACTGTTTATCGGATTAATTGCCGGGAGACGCCCCCGGCAAAGATACCGATCTCTAAATTTATGCAAACAATATTAAGTATTCTGAGTATTATTGGGACACATACTGTTCATATGATCAGCGAAATAAATCAAACTGCAGAAGCAGGTATGACGATCCGAAAACCGGTAGCTGCGGTTTACCAGGCTTTTATTGATCCGGGTATCACCACAAAATTCTGGTTCACGAAAAGTACCGGGCGGCTTGACGAACATCAAGTTGTGACATGGACCTGGGAAATGTATAATGTGAGCACTGAGGTGGCTGTGGTTTCTTTACAGTCAAACAAAAGCATAAGCATTGTCTGGGGCGACTCTGAACATAAAACCAACGTTGACTGGACATTCACTTCACTGGATGATTCACGCACTTTTGTGCACGTGAAAAACTATGGGTTTACAGGTACCCCTGATGAAATCATCTCGCAGGTTCGGGATTCTACCGGCGGTTTTACTACGGTTCTGGATGGTTTGAAGGCATACCTTGAGCACAATATCGAACTTAACCTTATAGCGGATAAATTTCCCAAAGAATTGAGTGATCACGGGAAACAGTAGACGATTAAACAGGGATTATTTTAGGTTGGCAAACCCGGCCAGGAACGTTGATTGAGCCTCGTTCATTTTTTGCTTTGCCTCTGCCATTGAGAACCATCCGGCCTTATCTATTTCAGGAAAGGTTCCTTTTTTTCCTGATTTTGGTGGCCATTCTATTTCAAAAGTATTGCTTCTGATCTGTGTTGCATCGAGGTCACCTTCCACGGCCCAGGCCTGGACAATCTTACCGGCCTTCTGTTTTATTTCTCCCAGGTAGATGAAATTTCCCGTTAGCCGGCTCCCTGTTTCTTCTTCAAATTCTCTTTTTGCTGTTTCCAGGGGATCTTCATCAGCCTCTATTTCGCCTTTTGGAATCGTCCAGAATCCCTCGTCCTTTTTTGCAAAAAATGGTCCCCCGGGATGAACAAGAAAAAATTCGATGTCTTTCTTTTTATTAAACCTGTAAAGCAGTATTCCGGCGCTCCGTTTCATTGTGTAATTTACGGCAGTTCAGACATAATGCTTATTCGGTTCTAAGACTATCTACCGGATTCGACATCGCGGCCTTCAGGGTATGAAGCCCGACAGTTATCAGCGCGATGGCCATCATGCCAAGTCCCGCTATAGCAAAAATCCACCAACTGATCGTAGTCCGGTAAACGAAATTATCCAGCCAGGCGGATACTGCCCACCAGGCAATAGGAACAGCAATAATAAACGCTATAAAAACCAGTAAAATAAAGTCTTTGGAAAGGTTCGAGACTATGCCGCTTACTGACGCGCCGAGTACTTTCCTTATCCCGATTTCCTTTTTGCGGCTGTTGGTTGTGTAGATCACCAGGCCAGCTAAACCAAGACAGCTTATGAAGATGGCAAGACCTGTTGCCCAGCTCAATAACTGAGCTGTGTTCTGTTCCCTTTGATAAAATTTTGCGATGGTATCATCGAGAAAGGAATAGGTAAAATCTTCTTCGGGGTAAATGTTTTTATACAACCGGTTCATTGATGCCAGTGTTGATTTCCAGGTCACAGTTTTGTCGTTTGAAGGTTTAAGCCTGACATGAAAGAAAGAGCCTTTCTGTCCACCGAAGATCATGGCATTTATAGATGCGTGCATCGAGACGTCATGGAAGTCTTTGATTATGCCGACTATCGGAAGTTGCTTTTTATTCCAGATGAGAAAATGATTTACTGCCTCCGCAGGATCCTGGAATCCTAATGAACGTGCGAAGGTCTCATTGATCAGAAATTCCTTTAACGTATCACCGGGCATCACATTTCTACCAGCTACGATCTTCATCTTGTAAACGTCAAGATATTCCGGGTTACCCCAGCGCAATTGTACGTTTACATCAGGCTTAACTTCCCTGTTATTAATGAGCGCTGTTACATTGGTGAATGCAACACCTTCATCCGCCGGGGCAAAAAAGCCTGTGCTGGCTACTTCTACGCCAGGTAATGCTTTGATATCGTTAAGCAACCTGATCCTTTGCGAGGGCAACGTGTCCTTGGGAATAGTGAAATTTACCACCGCCTCCTTATCGAAGCCCATATCTGCTTTCAGCGAATAATTTATTTGTTTGCTCACCATGAGTGTCGCAATAACAAAAAACTGTGCGATCAAAAACTGTGATACTGTCAGGGTTTTTCTTAACCAGGTGTTGCGGGATTTTGAAGTGCCGCTAACCACCTGGTTTTTTAACACCAGGACCGGTTTAAATCCTGACAGGACCAGTGCCGGGTATAACCCTGACAATATAGTTACAGCGATGATCAGGATTGCGAAAAAGATGAGCGTTACAGGTTGATTGAAGAAATTAAATTCAAGTCCTGCCGGGATGAAACTGGCAAACATTTTAAGCAACACCGGGATCAGTAACACCGCGAGCACACCAGCCAGGAGCGTGAGTATAAAGGTTTCACTGAGGAATTGCAGTACCAGCTGTTTTCTTACTCCTCCCATAGTTTTCCTTACACCAATTTCCCTGGCCCGTTTTGATGCCTGCGCTGTCGTAAGGTTGATGAAGTTGATACATCCAAGTACCAGGAGAAAAGCACCTATGGCCAGCAATCCATATAATGTAGGTTTATGTCCCAGCCTCTGCCCCACCGCAGGATATTTTTCATTAAAATGAATATCATCCAAAGGTTGCAGTTTAAACGCGAGGGTGTTTGCTGCATTCAGGTTAGCATCCTTATTGTATTTTTTTAACAGGGCCGCAAATTGCGATTCCGTGCCGGCTACGGTACCACCCGGCGCAAGCTTTATATACAACTGAGAATAAGCCATCCAGTCGTTCCACACTGTCATCATGAAGTTATTCTGCAATCTTGTTTCTGCGATTGTGGGATAGGAGATAAACTCAGATGAACTGAAAATAGTGTTTTGATTGAGGTCGCGAACAATTCCTGCCACCTTCACCGTCAATTCCTTGTTGTACACGATCTGCGAGCCAACAATTTCATCGTAGGACTTGCCGGAAAAATATTGTCCTGCCCGCGTTTCAGTAAGTACTACTTGAAAAGGGGACGACATCACTTCTGGTGAACCTGCCAGCCATTTATAACCCAGCAATCCGAAATATTCATTGTTGGTAAATATTATACCTTCCTGCTGTTTGATAACGAGGTCCGGGCTGCTGGGTTTTCGCACGTTTACCAGCACTTTGGAATTGCCCTGGAAATGCATAACCGGTACTGAAGATTCGACTCCGGTCAATTCGTTTTTTATGGCATTATGGAGAGGAGCCGGCACCCCTGTGCTAAAACCCTCGCTTCCATTAAATTTTGCTTCAATTACTACCCGGTAAATGCGATCCCTGTCTGCCTGGAATTTTTCAAAACTAAATTCATAATAGACGATCATGAAGATCACCAGTGACGCAGTTATACCTATCGCCAGTCCAGAGATATTTATAAGTGAGAAAAGTTTATTGTGCCTGAAATTCCGGACAGCGGTCAGCAGATAGTTTCTGAACATAGTGATGGCTTTGATGTGAGTAAAACACATCGCTACCAAAACAAAGTATGTGCCCATTCATGAGCGTTTATCTATCAATTGGTTGGAGTACCCGTTTAGATGTTTGTGTACGAAATCGATACAATCGCTGTCCGAAAAAAATGACGCCCGCGGAAGCTTTAAATAAGGTCCCATTTTTTGCGGTACTCCCGATGCAGGAGGCTGTTCGCCTCTTTATCATGACGGAACTTTTCCTTTTTACTGTTCCACTCGAGTTTGCGGTTAAGCTGGTAAGAAATTAAGCCAAGGTGCATAGGCAAAGTCATTTTGCGGGCATACTCAAGGTTTGACTCTGGTTGCTGACGTGACTTAACCGAGTTTACAAAATTTCGCTGGTGGCCCGGGGAGCGGGTGACTGTAACCGGTAGTCCGGGTATATCCGTCACTGTTTCCCCGTTGATAGTGATCTCTTTGGTATTGTAATCGCAGATGAGTGTACCCTTGTCCCCTTCGAAATAAGCCCCGATCGCCCGTTTGGCAGCGCCTGGCACATCGGGTGGGGTATGTGTCCAGAATATTTTCAGGTCCTCGAATTCGTAGTCGACATCAATCCATTTGGGCGCATCCCCTATACCGGTTTGTGCTTCACCACGGGCAGCAATTGTTTTCAATCCTTTGGGATCGAGGGACCAGAAAACAATGTCAGCAATGTGGCACCAGAAGTCGGCGAATACACCGCCCGAATAATCTTTGAAATACCGGTAAGTAAAATGTGAACGTTGGGCAACATAGTCCGTATAAGGTGCGGGTCCGAGCCACATGTCCCAATCGAAGCCAGGCGGTGGGGCTGTCACGACCGCAGGACCAAGTTCGGGTGGGAAACCAGTTTTCCATAGCCTTACCGTATGCACCTTACCTATTGCTCCGGACTTAATGATTTCCACAACCCGGTGATAATTGTCGGTTGCATGTATCTGGTTACCCAGTTGAAAAATACGTTTGTGTTTGTTAAGCGCTTTGAGCATCATCTGGCCTTCGCGTACATCATAAGACAGCGGTTTCTCTCCGTACACATCTTTACCTGACTGAAACGCCAGTATTGCGATCTGTGCGTGCCAATGATCAGGTGTTGCACAGGAAATGGCATCGATGTCCTTACGTTCAAGGACTCTTCTGAAATCACTGTAACCATCGGCCTTGCCTTGTGGACGCAAACCCTGTAGCGTTTGCATGGTGCTGTCAAGATGGCCCTTATCGAGATCGCATAGGGCTACAATATCAACTTCAGGGATCTCTGAAAACCATTTCATATGATTGTTGCCCATGCCTCCGAGACCAATATGCGCGATGCGCAACCTGTCGCTCGGTGCAACCCGGGCAAAGCCAGGGATAATTGCAAATCCCAAGGCGGCAGTTCCACTGATTTTCATAAACTTCCTGCGATCAATAGAATGAGTCATAAGCTAAAATTGGAACCTGAGGTTTGGATTGAGATCAAATTTGTATTGGGAAGATAAGTTAAAACAAATTCCGGTTCAGCGTTCACCTGATATAATTAAAAACGCGTCCGGAAAGAATGTTCCGAACGCGTTTTTCGTAATCCACTGTTTATGTTTAATAATCCACTACTTGTGACTTTCGATGCCCCCGGCAGTAGATAGAGTGCTTTATGTTGAAGTCTTAATTGAAATGTCTTATACTAAAAGTCTTTAATTTTTGAGGATCTTGAATTCAACCCTCCTGTTTAATTGCCTGTTCTCATCTGTGTCATTAGGTACTTCAGGTCTTGTTTCGCCATAACCCTGTGAGATGATGCGGCTCGCGGCAATGCCTTTTGACAAAATATACTCACGAACTGACCTTGCCCGGTCGTCACTTAGTCTGAAATTATATTCATCCGAACCTTTGCTGTCGGTGTGTGCGCTCATCTCAATTTCGATCGCAGGATTTTCGCTCAGGAGGGTAACGACCCTGTCGAGTTCAACAAAAGACTCGGGGCGCAGAAAACTTTTATCGAAATCAAAGAAGACGTTATTCAATCTAACCACCTGGCCAATCTCTATCGGCACGAGGTAAAGGTCCTTATGTATTTCGCGATTGCCGGCTTTTACCAGGGAATCAAGATTCAGATTTTCGGATACCGCAAAGAACTTATCGGCTCTTGCGCGGATACTGTAATTTTTGTCATAAGGCAGTACGATCTTGAATGAGCCGTCTACCTCACTTGATATGCCATTGCCCGCTTCGACACCGTCAGGCAGTGTTTCATAAACGAGGGAGGCGCTCAAAGGTTGCTTTGTTTTTTGATTGTACACATTGCCGCTCACCAGCAACACCGGGTTTGGCTTTTCTTTTTCCAACAGTTTCACTCTTACGATATCGCTTTCGCCGAAGCCATCCAGTTTTGTTGTGAGGTAAGCGTATTCCCCGCCTGCATCAAGGGTAAAAAACGCATCCCAGTCAGGCGTATTAATCGGGCTTCCGAGGTTAACCGGGTCGCTCCATTTCTGCCAGGTTTTATCGAGGCGCCTGGTCATCCATATATCATTGTCACCTAAGCCGCCGGGCCTGTCGCTGCTGAAATATAGGGTTACACCGTCAGAAGCGATATAGGGTGTCATCTCATTTTTTCCCGGCAGATTCAATTTCTTTCCAAGACTTTTCGGTTCGGACCACGTACCGTCTTCGAGGAGGAAACTGACATACATGTCATTGAAGCTGCTTTTCTCATCGGGGGTCATATAAAAGAGTAAGGTTTGCCCGTCGTTTGCCATGGAGGCGCCTGATTGCAGACCCCGATCATATTTATGGTATCCGCGGATCTGGAGCATCTGGGGATTGCTCCACTTCCCGTTTTTTTTACGGTGGCTCATACTGACACCTTTGCCTTCAAATCCGCCTTCCGTAAACGCTCCTCTTATTAATATCCTGTTTTTGTCGGGCGATATCCAATACACCGCGTTGTAAAAAACAGTATTGATAGGATCCCTGAGGTGACGTGCTTCACTCCAGCGACCGAGGCTGTCTCTTTCCGAGTACCAGATATCCTGGGAGTTCGGGATCGAGCTGTATTTAGTGTTGGCAGGATGGTTTTCTGTGATAAAAAAAAGAAGATTTCCGTCCGCAGAGATGGTCGGCCTGAGTTCATGAAGGTCCGAGTTAATGTTTTCTCCGAGATTTTCGATTTTCAGGATAGTCGAGGCAAATATGACCTTATCCTTTTGTTCTTTCAGGCCGGCGGTGTCTGGTGTTGATGTTTGGGCCACGGCGAGGTTAACACAGGCAGCGGCAAGAAAAAAAGAGTAGACTTTTTTCACGGGGGTTGGATTTAGGTACAATAACGCAGAAAATAACAAAATAATACTTAGAAATGCAACCGCTATAACCGTTAGCTGTGAGGAAAATGTGCGGACTTATGCCCCGAGGGGTCAGTTTGTTGTCAAAATCTGGCTGAAATGACGTATATTTAAGCGTTCCCAGGAGCGTAACTGATTGATCTTCAATTAAAGGGCTGAAAATAGAAGATAAAGTCGGGGCGCAAATTCTGAAAATAAGCCCACAAAAAAACAAATGTTTGTTATGACAAATGACCAGATTGAGAAATTCCTGTCCGATGTTACACTCGACAAATCTCCGGTTCAGATCAGTTTCAAAACCAGGAATACTATCCTGGGAATGTTCATCAAAACTGCAGATTATGCAGAATTGAAATCGAAGAACTTCTGGAGGATTGTGAACGAGACTAATATGGAAAGCTATAAAAAGTCAGGAGATATTAATTTGGCAAGAATCTTCAGTGGTATGGAATTCACCAGGCTGAAGCTCGCTGCAACAGAAAAGATATAACCGTATAGATCAGATCTGACAGGTGTTCTTCCCCAGGGGGAAGGTAGCTTCTGATTGCCTGTTAGCAACGAGGAGAATTTCATCTGATTGCCTGTTAGGAATGTGGAGAATCTTATCTTATTGCCTTTTGGCACACAGGTAGATTATATTTCATTGCCTGTCGGCAAATGGCAGGAGAGATTCTCGTTGCAGCCTTATCCCGGGTACACAATCGTTGCCTGCCAGTTAATTTATTTTCCAACTTATCCGTATTCCCTCACCATCCGGGCTTCATTGAGCCCGGAGCCCCCCGTTGTTCC
>NZ_JBTLQG010000055.1:0-22073 GCF_054461535.1 Flavitalea antarctica | reverse complement strand
ACATAAGGTCGAAGAGATCCAGGCAGCTATCGGCAACCAGGTGAACATCATATCACTTGCCGGGGCGGGGATCAACATCGATATTCCTGAGCCCCATCCCACACTTGAACTGAATGCCAGTGAAAAGTCAGCGACGATTAAGAAATTGTCCGGCCTTGATTGTTTCAGTGAGGATACGGGACTGGAGGTAGCTTCCCTGGATGGTGAGCCGGGAGTACTTAGTGCGAGGTATGCCGGCGAAGAAAAGTCATTTGAGAAAAACATAGACAAGTTGCTTTCAAAACTTGAGGCTAAACCGGACCGTTCAGCGCGATTCAGAACTGTGATTTCGCTGATCTGGAAAGGGGGCGAGTATCTCTTTGAAGGTATCTGCGAAGGGACCATTACACATGAACGTTTTGGAAGGAATGGTTTTGGATACGATCCTGTTTTTCTTCCTAACGGAACTAACCGTACTTTCGCCGAAATGGATATGAAGGAAAAAAATGCCTTTAGCCATCGGAAGAAAGCGGCCGATAAGCTCATAGACTTCTTAAAAAATCATTCAGTTTAAAACCGACAGGCCAAAAACAAGTAAGGCTCTGAGCCCGTGAACGGCATAATTTTATTTATTTGGACCAACAACGCAACCATATTTTTTCTGAAGCCGACTTAATAAAGGGTTCAGTAGAAGGCGACCGCCGTATACAGGAAGAATTGTATAAAAGATTTTCTCCTAAAATGTATGCCGTTTGCCTGCGTTATGCAAATAATGCCGATGACGCACAGGACCTTTTGCAGGAAGGATTTATAAAAGTTTTTCGCAATCTCCATCGCTTTCGGGCCGAAGGGTCTTTTGAAGGTTGGATGCGAAGGGTTTTTGTCAATACTTCCATCGAACATTTCAGGAGGAAGTCCGCCAAACTTTCCACCGTCAGTGATAAAGAAGAAAGTTCAATCGAGGATAATGATGTAACGGCTTTGGATAGCCTGGCGGAAAAAGACATTATTAACCTGATCCAGGAGCTATCACCAGGTTATAAAACCGTTTTCAATCTTTATGTGATCGAAGGATATTCACACAAAGAAATAGGTGAGTTGCTTGGAATCAGTGAAGGAACGAGTAAATCGCAGCTCGCGAGAGCCAAGGGTATTTTGCAAAAAAAGGTTGCACAGTATCTTTCAGACACTAATAAGTCTTATAGCCGTTAACACTATGTCCACGAGTTTTCAATATCGTCTTCAGCAATTCGAATCAACCCCACCGGATGAATCATGGCAGGTAATATCGAAAAGGCTCGGAGAAGAATTTCAAACTACAGATAGCTTACTTTCAGCAAAACTTACCGGCTTTTTCCAGGAACCTCCAACCGATCTCTGGAGCGCGATAAATACCCGTCTCCCGGCAATGGAAAGTGATTCAGATTTACAGGATCCTGCTGTTCACTCAGGATGGCCTGCAGGAGATCCGGCGTTCGCAGACAAAGCTGTATCGGAACATCCTGCGGCAAGACCCAGCGAAATCAGGTACACAACTGAACAGGGCAAGCCGGCTAAGGTTATTCACGCTTTTAACTGGCGCCGCCTGGCAGCCGCTGCAGCGGTCATTGGGATTTCATTATCTGTCTTGTATTATTTCGCGTCGAAGAGCGAGATGGCAAACCAGCTTTCTGCCACCACCAATCCAGTTAAAACCAAAGTGGCTGAGCCAAAGGTTAATTTACCAATAGAAGGCACGGAGCCGGTTGTTATAGCCCCTGTTACGAGTATGGGTATGTCTACTTCCAAGCTATTCAAAAAGCCCGCTAAGTCCTCGATGAGTGTACTGACAGCATCAGCGCAACAGGCATCTCCTGAGACCGAAGACCCAAATGTTGTGATGACCTATGCAAATGTCAAAGCTCCTGACCCGGTTGTTTCAGAAAAAGACATTGTGATCCCGAATGAACCGATCAGGGACAATAATGGCAACATCATCATGGATGAAAAACTGGTCAGCGCACCTGATGTTAACTATGTGACTGTTACAGGTCCGAATGGAGAGCAGACCAAAATCTCCAAAAAATTTCTTCATGCGTTGAGTTACATGAACGCCGTAAGCGATGATGATCATCTCGGGATCGCCTTGCAGGAAAGCTCAATGTGGAAATGGCTGTTCAAGGAATGGCGTCAGAAGCTATTAAATCAACCTACCTTTATTCCGAGCACAACAAACTTTCTTGATATCATGGAACTGAAAGAAATTCTCCATGAAAACTTCTAATCTTGGCCAGAATAAAAATTGATCTTCCCGCAAACTTAAATTTTCGTATAACCATTCCCGTTCGGATCACCGATGTCAACTATGGTGGTCATGTTGGAAATGACGCTGTATTATCAATCATGCATGAAGCCAGGATGCAGTTTTTAAGACATAATGGCTATTCTGAACTTGAATTTGAAGGAACAGGCCTTATCATGAGTGATGTTGGCATCGAATTCAAAAATGAATTGTTCTATGGCGAATCAATCATTGCGAGTGTAGGTGCAGGCGATTTTTCAAAAGTATCATTCGACCTTTACTATAAATTTGAAAAAGCAGTGGGTGAAAAATTGGTGATCGTGGCTACCGGTAAAACCGGAATGATTTGTTATAACTACGATCTTAAAAAGATTACCGCTGTTCCTGAAGCGGCAAAACTAAAGCTTGGCGCTATTTAAGCTTGCCCTGCTGAGATGCGGCGAATCCGAGCGCTATCTGATAATGCTCTCTCTAATATGTCCCGGATTCACCCGGATCTCAATAATGCTAGTCTGATATGCGCGGAAATTGATTGCTATTTAAGCCTGCCGGTCTGAGATGTGATGGTGGGTCATAGTTTTAGCTATTCCAGATCTTCCAGCTTTCTTCAGCTTGTATCACAAGCATATCATATCCATTTTTTACGGAAGCACCTCTTAGTTGACCTTGCTTCATGAATGTAGTTACCTCAGGGTTATAAACCAGGTCATATAACAGGTGATCCGGGGCCAGCAAATCATAAGGTATCTCAGGAGCCAGGTGAACATCAGGAATTGTTCCCAGCGGAGTGGTATTGATGATTACGGAATACTTTGACATTATCGCTTCGTCAATTTCTTCGTAGATCAGGTCAACATCAACTGACCGGCGCCGGCTGACGACGCTATAGTGTAGTCCGAGTTCCCCCAGGGCATATTTTACAGCTGCTGTTGCCCCTCCATTCCCGAGGATCAGCGCGTGTTTATGATGAGGCTTCAACATACCGCTGATGCTCAGCCGAAAACCTGTAACGTCCGTATTGAAGCCTGTCAGTTGCCCGTCTTTTATCCTGATACAGTTACATGCATTCAAACCTGCCGGAAGTTTACTGGTATCGGTGAGGTAGGCTAACACATCCTTTTTGTAAGGTATAGTAACATTTAAGCCTTCGAGGTCGGGGTAATTTTCCAGTAACCCGGGGAGCAGTTCAATATTTTCGATAGGAAACAATTGATATTCGCAGCCAGTGATACCTTCATTGGCAAATTTATCGGAGAAATATTTGCGTGAAAAGGAATGACCCAACGGATATCCTATCAGCCCGAATCTTCGCATCCTTGTTATTATTTTTTATAGGCTGGTTTAGCGCAAGATCACACGTTTTGTTTATGCAGAAACAGGTCGAAGGTATCACCCCTTAAACCCACCCGCATTGCTTCCAGGGGTAAAACTTCGGTAGGCGCAATATTTCCGAGATTGACATTACAGCCAATCAATTCGATGAAGTACAATTGCTGAGGTTTTTGCGGCGCTTCCCATATTATCTTTTCTTCCGGGATCTGTGTCAGGATTTCCTGGACCAGTCCCTCTCTTACCTCACCGCTGCCCCGGTATATACCAACGTTACCAGCTTCCCTGGCTTCAGCAATAACATATGTTGAGCCGGCTGACAGTTCTGCACGCATCAGCTCAATCCACTTATATGGGGGAATAATGTGTGCGGCGTCCTTGCTTCCTACTTCGCTCAGTACGGTACCGTGTTTAGTGAGCTTCTCGATATAACCGCATTTTTCTGCATGGGGAATATTTATAGATCCATCACTCACTTCCATAAAACTCACACCGAACTCACTGCAGATACTGATATAATCTTCAAACTGATTCCGGATAAGGAAAGCTTCAAATAACGTTCCGCCAAAATAGATAGGCATGTTGTGATCGCGGTAAACTTCCAGCTTCTCCTTAAGATTAGGTGTAACGAAAGAAGTACCAAATCCAAGTTTTACTATGTCGACATGTGGGGAAGAAACACTTAGAAAGTTGTGAACCTCCTGGATACTTAACCCTTTATCCATGACCATGGTAAGTCCATGCGTACGTGGTCTTTGGGTTCTGTCCGGGATCTGCGTAAGATTAAAATTCATGCCTGCTTGTTTTCACTTTACAATTTTAAAACGCGGCAAAAATAGTCAAGAAATTGATAGTAATCGCTAAAAGAAGTATTGCCGGGTAAAGAACCGCTATGTTCAGGTATACATGCAGGATATGCGAAAATCAGATGGACCTGTTCTTTTTGTATCGCGCAACGATGTCGATCACCTGCTGATTCTGAAGTATAGAGGGATTCAGATCAACCAGTTTCTTCAAAAGCTTCGGAGCTTTACTCATTGCTTTTTCCAGTTGGAGCAAGGCTTCCTTCGACTTCCCGGTCTCAAGGTAAACTGCTGTCAGGTAATAATAAAAAATGGGTTTGCCATCAGTCAGCTTCAATGCCGTCTTTACCTGTTCGAGCGCCTCATCATAGTACTCGCCTTTGTAAAGACACCTGATAAGTGCTTCCCAGCTAAAAACATTTCTCGGCCTTTGCCTGACAACATTTGAAAAGTACTGGATTGCTTCTTTATACTCGAGCAGCTGCATTTTGCACTCACCCATGGCGAGATTATACTCAGGCTGCATCTTCTGGATCTGCATGGCAGTTTCAAGTTGTTTGATTGCCATCACCCATTGATGCTCATTAATATAAGTACAAGCAATCTTATAATAAAGCTTACTGTCTTCCTGGTTAAGATGTGATGCCTTGCGGTAATAAAATCTTGCCTGTGCATAGTTCTTCATCCTGTCGTAACAGTGTCCTATCGCTTCGTAAATAACATCCTCGGGACGTGATAATTCAAGCACACGTTCAAGTGCTTCAACCGCATCCTTATACTTACGCAACCTGATGTAAGCATCTCCCATGTTCCGGTATGCATAGTCAAACTTCTCATCAATTGCCACAGCATATTTGTAAGCATCAACGGATTTCTCGTATAACTTCAAACCCTGGTAAGCAGCGGCAAGGTTAAACCAAGCCAGTTCGCTATATGGAAAATCTTCAATGATCTTCTGGTGCAGCCTGATGCTCTCTTCATTGCGTCCCGTAAAATCGGTCCAGAAACAAATCTTATACAAGGCTTCTTCGTTGTTCGGATCCTGCTCAAGGATCAGTTTAAGACAATCAAAGATTTTATCAAACTCTTCGTAATCATCATAAACATCGGCAAGCTCAAATAACATTTCTATTTTTTCCTGTCCTTCAAACAGTCGCAGGGCATTTTCAAGCAATACAACTGCTTTCTCCTGCTGGTCAAGTGCGAGGTAAACGTCGGTCTTGAGTATATAAAGATTGATATCGTTGCTGTCGAGGAGCTCAGCATGGCCGAGAATCGTCAGGGCCTCCTGGTATTTGCGCGTAGCGATCAGGAGATCTGCTTTTTTGATCAGCAGGCTCCCGCTGTAGGGATATTGCTCAATGCCGAGTTCGGCAGCCTCGATCGCCTGGGCCAGGTCTTCCACATCATCGAAATAATCTATGATTTTCTCAAATGCCTCTTCTTCCAGGAATGAATGTCCGCGTCCAGCCTTTAAATTCTGGAACACCTTAACCAATTCCCTGATTTCCTCATTATCCTGTCGAGATGGATTATCTTTCATCTAATTGTGAGATAGGTTTATGTAAACTACTCAATTCATCTACTTTATCCAATTAATTGTTGTTGACATAGTGTTGATAAACAAGCCAGGTGCCAGGCGGATTAAACCGGAATTAAAAATTTTTTGTCCAGGCAAAAGACCTGAAATGGAACCCCTTCATTTTCAATTATATACAAAATGTGTGAAAATAAAATAGGTGTTTATGCAACGATTGGCCCAAATTTTTAATCATTTGTTTGCAATTTCTGTAACTATTTGGTCGGTCGCCCGTTAAAACAATACTAATCTTTTTATAAAAAGGGTTAAAAAGTTCCCAAAAAAAATTATATTTTTGTACACGATGCAAGAAAATTCTACGCTAAAACTTAACCACATGCTCAAAAAATCAATAGTCTCTCTTACATTTTTAGGGGTTGTTGCTCTTGCATTGGCCAGCACTGGTGGTGGAATCAAGAAGAAAAGTAATAAGCTTTTCAATCCTGAATTTACTCCTATTCGCACAAGTAACGGATTCTCAATGAGATCAGGTGTGAATTATTCCGGTAGTACAATCACGTCAAGCCAGCGTAATAAGTCATCGATGAACCTTAATTCATTGGTCACTTATCAGAAGGGAAACGTTATCTATATTTTGCCTAATCAGCACCGTATAAACCTCCCCAGGACCACGAAATCCAACCTGAGCCTTGTGGATGTAAAGATAAATCTTCACAAGTAAGCGAATGTAAGCCCGGTTGATGGCCAGGTTCTCCAGTGTGACTTAAAAGATATCGATTGTTCGTTTGGACAATCTTTTTTTTGCCCGCCAGTTGATGTCGAAGGCCGGACGGCTACGTATCCCTGCTTAAGGCTTTTGCCAGCTTGCCCGGCTTAATTCATTTGCTTGCTTTCCTCATAGGTCATTTCCCGGTAACCCGTTTTGGGGATATCAAACTTCGATGCTGGCACCGGATTAAGATTGATCCTTGACACGGTATACTTTATCCTGAATTTGCCCTGGGTGAGCTCATATTCAAGGGGCAGCCCGTTCAGGTTCCTGAACTGGTAATCGTAGTCTTTGTTCTCAGGTACAATTTCGGGGGTGTAATAAACCGTAAAAACTGACCCATCAGCCAGCTTCGCCTCTGCCTTTGTACAATTATAGCCGGCTATCTGCTTGGTCTCCGTCGTATTAGTGAAAGTAATCCCTTCATATCTTTTATTCTTCTGAGTCCAGTTATCGGGCGTTAACCTGATCAATAGCTTCTGGCCACTTACCTCACGTAGAACCACAGCCGAACCGGTTCGTGAATCGTGAATGGTTGCAGATGAAAACAGCGCACTGACCATCTCTGAGCGGCTAAGGTTACCTTTCAGATATACTGTGGTGGTCGCGCCGTCAAATGCGTCCGCCATCTTGGGCTGCGGACTTCCGGATGTGATTGCTGCATCATAAACCAACGTTAACTCAGAAACTTTCTTCTGACTATAAGCGCGCCCAAAAAAAAATGCGGGCGACAAAAACAGCATCAGGATTATTTTTTTCATGTAAACGTTCATGTTAATGATAACATATCTAAGACGTTACAAACTACGGAATCGTTGTCATAATGTCAAAGACCCGTACTGATTATCATCATCAGAACGGGTCCTTCACAAAACATTATCATATCCCCGCCATGGTAGCGGATTTCATTTACTTATCGCTTGGCAGTGCCACCACTTCCTTTTGTTTTAACCTCCTGGGCTTTTTTCTGTGCCTCCTGAACCTGTTCAAGACGCTCCTGCCATTTGGATTTGACTTTAGGCTTCTTTCGGTTCTCTTCAATCTTCGCCAGGATCTTATCGTGGTCAATAATATAATTATTAATGAACCACTGTAACACAAGGGTAATGATGTTGGAGACCGTATAATACCAGGTGAGTGCCGAAGGCAGACTGTTGAAGATAAACAACATGATGAACGGAAATATATAAGGCATGTACTTAAGCGCCGGATTGCTCTGATCAGGCGTCATGTTCATGTTATATATTGAAATCAGGAAGCTGGTAAATACAGCAAGCAACGTAAACAAGCTGATGTGGTCGCCGAAATATGGTATGGTGAAAGGTAAACGTGCAATCACGTCGTAAGACGCCAGGTTATCGGCCCAGAGAAAGCTTTCACCCCTCAGTGCAATATTGGAATTGAAGAAACTATAAAGCGCAAAAAAGATCGGTATTTGCAACAATGCGGGGATACAACCACCGAGCGGATTCACACCGGCTTCGCGAAACAGCTTCATCTGCTCCATCCCGACAGCCTGCTGATCATTGCCCAGCCTGGCTTTCATTTTTTCAATCTCCGGCCTTAATGCCTTCATCTTTGCACCACTGAGATAACTGGTATATACCAATGGGGAAGTAACGAGGCGTATAACCAGCGTCAATAACAGAATTACTATACCTAAGCTTCCGACAAAGGACCTGAAAAAATCAAACACGGGCATAATAATGAACTTGTTGATCGGCCTTACAAACGCATACATGTCACGTCCAAGGTTAACGATCTTATCCATGTCTTCTGCCTGCTGCTTCAGGATAGTATAGTCGTTGGGCCCGAAATACAATTGCAGGGGCACCGAAGCGACGGCGCCAACGGGAAGTTTCTTTTGCAGATTGGTGGTAACCTCGGCAACCGATAATGCGGTATCCGGAGATCTTACCCACCGTACCTCACCGCTATTGAAATTATCCTTTGCGATCAATGTGGTGTTGAAAAACTGCTGGGCCACACTAACCCATTGAACAGGTTTCTCAAATGTATGCTCCGTCTTCTGCATGATGTAGTCGAAATCATTGTCCTCAACGAAACAAATATTCGACTGTAACCTTTCGTATTTCGCATCCTCTTCTTTTGAAAGCGGCCGGGCATTCCAGGTGAGGTTGAATGCGCCCTGCGTAAGCAGCTTATCCGCCCCATTCATCTGAACGGTCCAGTCGAGCATATAAGAGCCCGACTTAAGTATAAACTGATGTGTGATCTGCTCACCGTTGTTACCTGCCGGTAATGTATAAACTATCGACTGACCATTGTCTGGTGTCCGTGTTATGGTTGGCGCATTAAAATAAAGATCCGCAACCTGTGCTGACTGGGCAGGTCCGGTATTTATTGCATACGATATCCTGTCAAAGGCTGTGCTGTTAAGGACAACCGGCGAACTATCTCTGAGTGATTTGTATTTTTTAAGTTGAACGGTCCGTGGTTGTCCGCCCTTGCTGGAGAAAGTGATTTTGATAACTTCATTCTCAACCACCGTTGTCTCTTCTCTGCCCGAAGTCTTTAGTATTGCAGAAGTATCGTTCGCAACAGCGGCTACAGTGTTTGTATCGCGGATAACCGCCATTGAATCTTTGACCCGCTGAACAAAAGCAAGTGAATCCTTCTCTTTTTGTTGTGCGTAAGCGAGTTCCTTACTATTCTGAGTGGAAAGATATAAATAAACAAAAAGTAACCCGGCTAATAAGACGAAGCCTATTACCGTATTGCGGTCCATACTACCCATTATGACAAATTAATTTAAGGAGTGCAAATATAGGGGTTTGCCGATCAGATCATCTCACTTTGCAGCTGCGGATTTTTGACCGCCAGCTTCAATTCAGCATATTCCTTGGCCGCCTTAATAAAATGAACAAACACGGGTTGTGGATTCTCGACCGTACTTTTTAGCTCCGGATGATACTGTACTCCTATAAAAAACGGGTGCTCGGGCAACTCTATGATCTCAACGAGGCCGCTTTCCGGGTTTTTACCACTGGCAATCATGCCGGCATCCTCGAGCTGGTTGAGGTATTTATTATTAAATTCCCAGCGGTGACGGTGCCTTTCACTGATTACCGGCTCTCCGTAAATTTGTCTAGCCAGCGAACCTTCTTTAAGTTCGCATGGGTAAGAACCGAGACGCATGGTGCCGCCCTTTGTGGTTATTTTCTTCTGCTCTTCCATCAGGTCGATAACAGGATCAGGGGTATCCGGCCTCATTTCGGTAGAATGAGCCTCTTTCAGATTCAATACATTCTGAGCAAATTCGATCACAGCCATCTGCATTCCGAGGCAAATCCCGAAAAACGGCAATTTGTTTTCACGGGCGTATTTGACAGCAGTGATTTTGCCGTCTACACCGCGGTGTCCGAATCCAGGCGCTACCAATAATCCATCAAGGTTCTGAAGTTTTTCAGCCACATTCTCATCCGTAATAAACTCGCTGTGGACATTCACGATCTGCACCTTGCACTCATTGATTGCGCCTGCGTGTACGAATGATTCGAGGATCGACTTATATGCATCCTGTAGTTCAATGTATTTTCCAATCAATCCTATCGTAACCTTACTTTTCGGATATTTTAGCTTGTCAAGGAATTCCTTCCAGCGGGAAAGCTCCGGTTCATTGTATTGAGTGATGTTTAACTTCTTCATGCAGATCTTATCCAGCTTCTCATTCATCATCAGCAAAGGAACTTCATAAATGGTATTGGCATCCATGGCTTCAATCACCGCTTCCTGTTTTACATTACAGAAAAGCGCGATCTTCCTCCTGATTTCCGGGGAAAGGGATTCTTCTGTTCTGCAGACAATGATATCCGGATGAACACCTTCCTGGCTCAGCATCTTTACGCTGTGCTGGGTGGGTTTAGTTTTGAGTTCCTTGGCTGCTTTCAGATAAGGAATCAGGGTCAGGTGTACGACCACGGTATCTTCTTCCGGCAGTTCCCACTGTAACTGGCGCAGTGCTTCAATAAATGGTAAACTTTCAATATCACCAACTGTACCTCCTATCTCGGTGATGATAATGTCAAATTCATTTTTTTGTCCGAGCAACAACATTCTTCTTTTGATCTCGTCGGTGATATGTGGAACAACCTGTACCGTTTTACCGAGATATGATCCTTCTCTTTCTTTATTGATTACCGTTTGGTAAATTTTACCAGTGGTGACATTGTTCGCCTGGGAAGTGAAGATATTAAGGTAGCGTTCGTAGTGACCAAGATCAAGATCCGTTTCAGCGCCATCTTCAGTCACAAAACACTCACCATGCTCATAGGGGTTCAGGGTACCCGGATCTACATTAATATATGGATCAAATTTCTGAATGGTAGGACGCAACCCCCTTGCCTGCAAAAGCTTGGCAAGTGAAGCTGCAATAATACCTTTACCCAGTGAGGACGTTACCCCACCGGTAACAAAAATGTACTTAGCCATGACAGATGGTTAATTTATATGAATAAGTTATTAATAAGTCAAATAATATCGGACCGGAGAATGACCACACTCCGGAAAAATTTAAAGGTAATTTTTGGGAGTAATTTCTGTGATGATTGTAAATATATCAAGGTCGTTAGTACATCCTCCCATCGACCCGGCGGAAACATAAGTAGAATAATTCCTGAAGGTCATGCAAACCTAAGCCAAATTTTCTGACTGAGAAAATCCGATACCCTTGTTGGGGAAAATTTAAGAAAGGAGAAAAAGATAAACGCCTGGGATGGCTGTATATATAACCGACCGAAAAACTATCTGTGAACCGCCTGGATAAACCTGACTGACGGAAGCTTTGAATCGGTAGCAGGACCGGTATTTACGATAGTACCTGAGCTAACCTGTTTGTTTTCAGTGAGTTTTACCGAATGTAACCAGATAATTGCGGCGATTTCCGCCAATAATATAACGTAACTCAGTTTTTCTTTTCTCATAGACTATTAGTTAATCAATTCCAGCCGCACAAAATCCAGGCGTCTTAAAACGATATTCCTGAAGATTTATTTTGACCGGCCCAAATCGGATAGCATTATTTCATAATGTCACAAAGATCCACATCTACACTCAAATTTACTGCAAAAATTGCTCCACTTGCTTCAAATACCATTTTTTTATAATCAATCCTTCAGAATTTTGTCATAACTCGCTACAATTCCGAGAATTAATGAGGAACTAAAGCCCTGGTGCTCCATTTGATTTAGGCCTGCAATAGTACATCCTTTTGGAGTAGTTACCTTATCTATTTCCTGTTCAGGATGTGATTTATTCTTTAACAGGAGATCAGCGGCTCCTTTTACGGTTTGTGCAACGATCAGGTTGGCTGTTGCAGCGTCAAATCCAATCTCAATACCACCCTGGATATTCGCACGGATATACCTCATTGCAAAAGCAGTTCCACATGCACCAAGGACGGTTGCAGCGTCCATCAGTTTCTCATCAATCCAGGCGACCTTTCCAAGCTGGCTGAAAAGATTTTCAATATACCGGACCTGGTCAGCATTTGCACTTAGTGCGGATAGAGTGGTCATGGACTCCTGTATTGCAATAGCTGTATTTGGCATAGCACGAACAATAGGCATTGGCTTAGCTACCGCGTCTCTCAGATGTTTTATTCCCACACCTGTGATCACTGAAACAATGAGGTGTTTTTTTTCATCCAGGTCTTCCCGTATACCTAACAATATCTCATCTATCTGGAACGGTTTAACAGCCAGGATTACCAGTTCAGCAAATCTTACCGCTTCGCCGTTATTATCACTTACCAGCACGCCCTTTTCTGCCAGATCTGAAAGCGTTTTTGTGTTTCGTTTTGTGATGATAATATTTCCAGGAACTGTAAACCCACTTTGAATAAGTCCCTGCGCAATAGCTGTACCCAGGTTTCCGCCGCCGATAATTGCAATTTTTTTATCCATGTTGCGCTTGTTTATAAAGGTTCTAATAGTACCTGTTTTGTGAAAGATAGTTCCTGACATAATCCTCTACCCCTTCCTCCAGGGTATAAAACTGATCTGTGTAACCGGCCGCGATCAGCTTGTGCATATCGGCTTCCGTAAAATACTGGTACTTGTCACGTATGTCCTCAGGCATATCTATAAAATTAATCGCCGGTTTAAGATCCAAACCAGCGAACGTAGCATTTACAAGGTCCTCAAACGCACGCGCCTTGCCGGTTCCGAGGTTATAGATAGCACTGTGCCTACTGGCCCAGTCGCCCCCGGCAAAACAACTTTCCATCAGCCAGTAACACACCTTTAGTATGTCCATCACATAAATAAAATCTCTCAGCTGCTGACCGTCCCTGAAGTCAGGGCGATGTGATCTGAATAAATTGACAACGCCATTTTTCTTTATCTGTCCGAAGGAATGAAAGATAACACTGGCCATTCGTCCCTTGTGATATTCATTCGGCCCGTAAACGTTGAAAAACTTCAGCCCCGCCCAGAACGGTGGACATTGAGTCTGTTTCAGCGCCCATTTGTCGAATTCATTTTTTGAGACGCCATATGGGTTCAGCGGCTTAAGATCGTTTACGATATCATGATTGTCGGAGTAACCATCCGAACCTGAACCATAGGTAGCGGCGGATGATGCGTAAACCAATGGCACCTTTTTAGCAGTGCACCAGTTCCATACCTTTTTTGAATAGTCGACATTCAGGTGCTCATGCACACTATAGTCGAATTCAGTGGTGTCCGTTTTAGCACCGATATGGAAGAAAAATGCGACCGGAGGATCTGAGCTTTCGAGCCATTCAAAAAAAACTTCCCTTTCTATTTTTTCGGTGAATTTTTTTTGCTCCAGGTTGGGAACTTTATCCAGCCGGCTGAAATCATCGACAAGGATAAGATTTTCATAACCGCGTTGGTTAAGATAGCCTACCAGGCAACTTCCGATGAATCCAGCTGCGCCGGTTACTATGATCTGCACGTTTTTATCAGTATTTTTTTCGACGCTATCTCCCATCTTTCCTGGCTGTTTCCTGTTTGACTTAATTCGGCTGAAGTGCCATCGATGCTTCCTCACCGGTGATGATATTTTCGATTGCGGTGTCATAAGCAGACTTCCAATCTTCTATCTTATCCCAGTTCATTCCATCTACTTCCATTTCTCCGGCAGTTACGATTCCCAGTTCTTCACAAGGATGATCGCCTACCAGAGCCTTAAATTCGTTCAACCGGGATTCACTAACGCTTACCACTACACGACTTTGTGCTTCACCGAACCAATACGCATCTTTACGGATCTCCGGGTCCGATGCAACTACATCTACCCCCAGGTTCCGGTTAAAACAACTTTCAAACAATGTTACAGCCAATCCACCTTCACTAACATCATGAGCGGAACTTATCAGTTGTTCAGCAATCAGTCTGCTCAGCAACTTTTGCAGGGCAAGTTCTTCTTCAATCTCGAAATGAGGTGCCGGACTAAATTCTATTCCCTGGATCTTATGCAGGTATTCTGAAGAAGCTATATCATCCGAGCTTCTGCCAAGCAGGAATATGTAATCACCTTCATTCTTGAAATCCATCGTCATTTTTTTGCCGGGATTATCAAGCAGGCCCACCATGCCAATAGTAGGTGTCGGATAAACGGGCCCATCAGGATTCTGATTATAAAAGCTCACATTACCACCCGTGACGGGAGTATTGAACCGAAGACATGCCTCACCCATTCCTTTGATTGCATTCACGAACTGGTAATATACTTCGGGGTCATAAGGATTACCGAAGTTCAGGCAGTTCGTAATGCCAAGAGGTTCACCACCACTGCAGACAATATTCCTCGCAGCTTCTGCTACTGCAATCATTCCGCCTTTGTAAGGATCAGCATAAACATAACGGCTGTTACAATCCGTTGTTAGTGCAAGTGCCTTATTGGTGGGTTTCGCTATTACAACGGCTGCGTCACTTGGCGAATTCGTTGAACAGTTACCGGTTCCAACCATACTGTCATATTGTGTATAAACCCAACGTTTCGAAGCAATGTTTGGAATACTGATGATCTTTTCGGCAACTGATTTCAGATCGTCAGGCACTGTGACAGTAGACGGATCAAACCGGCGGATCTTTTCAAGGTAGCCAGGTTCACGGAATTCGCGATTATATACCGGTGCGCCGCCACCGAGCACAAGGTCGTAAGCCGGAAGTTCGGCTTCAAGGGTTCCGTGCATATAAAAACGGAGAATACCATCCCCGGTAACTTCGCCAATTTCTGAACATGGCAGGTCCCATTTATCAAACACTGCGAGCACTTCTTTTTCTTTTCCCTTCTCAACGACCATAAGCATTCTTTCCTGGCTCTCACTGAGCAAAAGTTCCCAGGCCTTCATGTTTTGTTGCCTGGTTGGCACTTTGTCCAGGTCAATCCGCATTCCTACTTCTCCCTTAGCGCTCATTTCCGACGTGGAACATATGATCCCTGCTGCACCCATATCCTGCATTCCTACAACGGCACCGGTCTGTATGACCTCGAGACAGGCCTCCAGTAATTTCTTCTCCTGGAAAGGATCGCCGACCTGCACAGCGGGAAGTTCACCGGTACTTTCAGCCGTAATATCCGCTGAAGCAAAGGAAGCACCACCGATGCCGTCTTTTCCCGTGGCACTACCCACAAAAAAAACAGGGTTCCCAATGCCTTTTGCTGTAGCCGAAATCGTTTCACCCGCCTTGAGAATCCCAACACTCATCGCATTCACAAGTGGGTTTGTATGATAACATTGCTCGAAATAGATTTCGCCTCCAACAGTAGGAACACCAAAGCAGTTTCCATAATGACCGATTCCTTTCACAACTCCCGCAAGCAAATGCTGGGTTTTTGTTTCAGGAAGATTACCGAACCGCAGTGAATTCAGGGAAGCGATAGGCCTCGCTCCCATGGTGAAAATGTCGCGGTGGATACCACCAACACCGGTAGCTGCTCCCTGGTAAGGTTCGATAGCAGAAGGATGATTATGTGATTCTATTTTAAAAACGACTCCGTATCCATCGCCGATATCCATCAGGCCCGCGTTTTCATCACCGGCCTTTACGAGCATTTTTTCGCCGTCTCTTGGAAGTGTCTTAAGCCATTTGATGGAATTTTTATAGCTGCAGTGTTCGCTCCACATTGCACTGAAGGAGCATAATTCATTGAAATTGGGGGTCCGGCCAAGTTTTTCTTTTATCAGTTCAAATTCTTCTTCAGTTAACCGAAGTTGCTTTGCTGTTTTAACTGTTATTTCCATGGTGCAGCAAAAGTACAAAAAACAAGATCAGTCTGTAAGATCGTTATGAAGAGTAGCAAAATATTCTTCTGTTATCCGTTGCATTTCAAATTTTTGGATAACAAATGCACGGCCCTGCCTGCCCATTTCGAGCCTTTCTGATTCAGACATATTAATCACCTTCTCCATTTTGTCTGCCAGGTCAAACGGGTCCTTAATCTTACATAAGATGCCGGATTCATTGTTCAACACGACATCACGGCAACCCCTGGCTGCGGAGGTGATTACCGGTAGTTCCATTGCAGCAGCCTCCAGAAGGCAGCGGGGAATCCCTTCATTATAAAAAGATGGAAATATAAAACAATGCGCTGCTGAGAGATAAGGCCTGACGTCGCGTGCGAAGCCTTTGTAGGTTATCAGTTTTTCTTTTTGCCATCCCTCAATATCTGTTTCTGATATGGAATCGGGATGATGGTCTTCAAAAAATCCCAGCAATTCAAAATCGACGTCGTAATGTTTTTTCCTGAGTATCCTTGCGGCATCTGCATAGATCATGATGCCCTTACTTTTCAGAAGTCTTGTACTCATGATAAAAGTAAAGCGCGGATTGCGGGCACGTTTCGTGGCCGGAGAAAAAAATGTGGTGTTGATTCCTTCTCCAGGCATCACTTTCATTTTAGCAATTCCAACAATATTCTCAGCAATAAAAATCTTGGCATCCTCATTATTCAGGAACCAGACTTCCCTGGCTTTACGGAGAGAAAATTTGTACAGGCCCTTCATGACATAAAAAAGCCAGTTTCTTTTTGCGAACGGGTACCCAAGGCCTGTTATAACTGCAACAGAAGGTATATCGGTGGCTGCGGCTGCAAGTGAGCCATAAATATTTGGCTTTGCCACATAATGAAAAATGAAGTCGGGTTTGTTTTCTGCATAGAGCTTTTTGAGCTTGCGGTAAAACAGATAATCCTGCACCGGATCAGCGGTTTTATTATTGAAAGTAATCGGGATAAAACGGCAACCGGCTTCAATCAGCTCCATACTATATTCATCATCGGGCGCGATGACCAGTATATCGTGCCCGGCTTCCATGAGTGACCTGATTACATCCAGTCTGAAGTTGTATACGGACCAGGCACTATTTGAAACAAAAGCAATCAGTTTTACAGGGTTGTCCCGAATCATGCGCTGAATTGTCCTCAAATTTATACATTTAACCAGTATCACAATTCTTATTAGTGAGAAGAGGTTGCTAACTTGGGCCGTTAAGTAACTACAGCTATTCCCATGTTTGTTTTCGCGGCAGTTTTATTGTTTACCATACTGGCAATACTGTGGTTGTGTCGGGCTACACCAAAGGATCAGTTTGGGCTGACCAATTCCCGGATTGCACTGGCCTTTAGTTTTAAGGTCTTGATGGGCTGCCTCTATGGCTACATTTTTCTTTTGAAATATGACGGCGATGACACCTGGTGGTTGAATGAATTATCGCTCGAACAACAGGATCTGCTGAAAACTGATCCATGGTGGTTTTTTGCAGAAATGAGCCCGCTGCTGGCGATTGATAAGGGAGAAGGTGCGGCTTATTTTTACCTGTCCGACCTGGAGATCTGGTTACTGACAAAACCATATGCATTTCTCAATTTTCTGAGTGGGGGGAACTATTATTTAAACATCGTTTTTTTCAACATCCCGGTATTTTTCGGGCATTACTGGTTGTACCGGATGATAAGGGAAAAAGCAGGTGCGCCTCGCGGGCCGTTATTCGCAGCGGTTTTCCTCTTTCCCCCGGTTGTATTCTGGCTCAGCGGGCTCCGGGCGGACGGCTTATTATTGTTCAGCATCATGCTTTCGTTCATGCAGTTCGACAAACTGCTCAACCGGCTTACACTGAGGGCAGTCGTGCTTTTTTTGCTTGCTGTGCTTATGATTTTCATCCTCCGGAGCCTTTTGTTGATCCTGCTCGTTCCGGCTTTTGTAAGCTGGTTAATGGTCGTCAGGACAAAACGAAACCCTGTTCGGGTGTTTGCCCTTGTTTATGGTACCTGTGTAGTCATTTTCCTGGGATCTATGCTGCTCTTCCCCTCCGGAAATCCGGCAACGATGATTGCAAACCGCCAGCAGGCATTTTTCGAACTGGAAGGGAACACCCGTTTTGCACTCGATACCCTAAAACCGGACTTGCTGAGCTTTTTGAAGCTGATGCCCCAGGCTGCCAATAACACATTTTTGCGGCCATACCCCTGGGAGGCTAAGGGAGCGCTACAATTCGCTTCTGTACTGGAAGTAGCGTTGTTATTCTTTCTTCTTCTTCTTGCACTATTGAGGCCTGTACCTGCCTGGAAATCAATCCTGACTAATCCTTTTCTCTTATCCCTTATCTTCTTCGCAGTTTCCCTGTACCTGATCACGGGTTATATTGTACCGTTCCCGGGAGCGATTGTGAGATATAAGATCATTGGGGAGTTGTTTCTCATAGCTACAATGGTATGTTGTATAGACTGGAAATTCCTGCAGGAATTCACATTACACAAATTCAATATATCTAAAAATATTTAATATTTATTTTTAGCATCTGTTTTTGGTTTTTCATCATGATTTTTCCATTTTTTGGCCCATTTTATTAACAAATTTCCCGAAAATCGCAGTTTCGCCACATTTACTTTGTTTAAAAACGAGTTTTTTCGTTTATTTGCCAAAACTATAACAACCAATGGAATCATTACGTTTTCAAGCAATCAACGATCTGAGTAAGGCTGCGCCCGTGGAAGTCGATGGCTCAATGAAGATCACCGCCATTTTTGGTGAAAATGTTTTCACCATGAAAGTTGCACGTGAATTTTTAAGCGATGAAGCCTTTAAAAGTCTGAATTCTTCTATAAAGGGATCGAAGAAGATTGACAGGATGATGGCTAACCAGATAGCCGCCGGCGTCCGCCAGTGGGCAGAAAGTAAGGGTGTAAGTCACTTTACGCACTGGTTTCAGCCATTAACCGGATCTTCAGCTGAAAAGCATGATTCGTTTTTTACAATAAAAAGTGATGGTACTGCTCTTGAAGAATTTGACGGAGCGGCACTTATCCAGCAGGAACCTGACGCATCTTCGTTCCCCAGTGGTGGATTAAGAGCAACTTTTGAGGCACGGGGTTACACTGCCTGGGATCCATCATCACCGGCTTTTATCATGGAAATTGGCCAGGGCAAAACGCTTTGTATTCCAACACTTTTTGTTTCCTATACCGGTGAGTCGCTGGATTATAAAGCACCATTGCTCAAGGCACTCGAATCATTGAACAGGTCGGCCGTTGAAGTTTGTCACTATTTCGATAAAAATGTAAATAAGGTAACAGCAACCCTCGGATGGGAGCAGGAATATTTTGTGGTCGATGAAGGTTTGTTCAATGCAAGACCTGACCTGGTAATGAGCGGCCGTACCGTATTCGGTCATTCACCTGCAAAAGGACAACAGCTGGAAGATCATTATTTCGGATCAATACCGGAAAGGATCTATGCCTTTATGCGCGACTTCGAGACTGAATCTTACAAACTGGGCATTCCTTTAAGAACCCGTCATAATGAAGTGGCTCCGGCACAGTTCGAGTGTGCGCCTATCTTTGAAGAAGTGAGCGTTGCGGTGGATCATAACCTGCTCCTCATGGATATCATGGACCGTGTAGCCCGCCGTCACAAACTGCGTGTATTGTTGCATGAAAAACCGTTCGCCGGCATTAACGGTAGCGGTAAACACAATAACTGGTCAATGGCTACCGATACCGGCGTTAACCTGCTGGCTCCCGGAAAAACGCCAAAGACAAACCTGATGTTCCTCACCTTTTTTGTAAATACGATCAAGGCGGTACATGATTACGCTGACCTGTTGAGAGCAGCTATTGCTTCTGCAGGAAACGATCACCGTCTTGGTGCAAACGAAGCCCCACCTGCTATCATTTCTGTATTTATCGGGCAATATCTAACCAAGGTATTGGGTGATGTAAAAGAAAGAGTCGGCGGAAAATTTGATGAGCAGGATGAAGCCATCCTGAAGCTCGACCTTCACAGAAGTATCCCTGAACTGTTACTCGACAATACGGATCGTAACCGTACCTCCCCATTTGCATTTACCGGGAACAAATTCGAGTTCCGCGCCGTTGGTTCCACTGCGAACTGCGCAAACGCAATGACCGTTCTGAATACCATCATGGCCGAAACCTTAAAGAAATTTAAGAAAGACGTTGATTCACTGATTGAGAAAGGCGATAAAAAAGAGATCGCGATCATGCATGTGATCCGTGAGTATGTTGTTGCCAGTGAAAAAGTATTATTTGAGGGCGACGGTTATAGCGAGGAATGGCACAAGGAAGCCGAGAAACGCGGGTTACCAAATGTCCGCACTTCTCCCCTTGCACTCGATGCAATGACCACAGACAAGGCAAAAGCACTTTTCGAACATAACAATGTTTACACTCATTCTGAGCTGGAAGCGCGTCACGAAATTGAGCTGGAGAAATATCTGAAGAAAGTTCAGATCGAGGCACGTATCATGGGTGAGCTTGTTACAAGCCATATCCTTCCTGCAGCTATACAATACCAGAACACGCTCATCAGTAATATACAGGGATTGAAAGCTATCGGACTTGATGAATCAGCCTATGCCAATCAGCAACAAATTGTAGCTAAGATTTCTGAGCATATCGGTAAGGTGAGTGACCTGGTGGAGAAAATGATCCAGGAGCGTAAGATCGTGAACGCGATGACCGATACCAGGACAAGGTCCATTGCTTATTGCTCACGAATCAAGGATACTTTCTTTGACCCAATCCGTTACAGCGTAGACAAACTTGAATTGCTTTGCGGTGATGAATACTGGTTGTTACCAAAATACAGGGAAATGTTATTCCTGAGATAATTAATAAGCGGAGCCATGATTCAATTCAGTGCTTCACGCTATGATAAAAGAAAGATCCCGGTTGCCATGGTAACCGGGATCTTTCTTTTATAACATTCCTATCCTCAGCGGGATCTTTCTATTGTAAGACTCCTGTCGTAACCGGGATCTTTCTTTTATTAAATTCCTGAAGTTGTCTCTTATTTTATAAGTTGCTTTTCCCCGTTCAGCGTCTCTTTGGCCCATCTGAGCGCAATGGAAAGCTGCTCCTTCATGGACAGTTTTGAATTATCCAGAACACGCGCGTCAGGCGCCTGCTTCAGCGGACTTATCTCGCGGTGGGAGTCGATATAATCCCTCAATTCAAGATTTGCCTTTACTTCTTCAATTGTTATGTTTGGATTTTTTTCGTAGAGTTCCTTGAATCTCCGCTCAACCCTGATCTCATTGTCTGCAGTCATAAAGATCTTAAGCTCGGCGTTAGGGAAAACGACGGTTCCGATATCCCGTCCATCCATAACGATCCCCTTATTCTCCCCCATAAGTTTTTGCTGGGCCACGGCAAATTCCCTCACCTCTTTCACTGCTGCTACCTCACTTACTTTTTCAGCGACTACAAGATCACGGATCACATATTCGACGTTCTCCCCGTTAAGATGCATTTCACTGTTCCGGCTTTTTTCATTGTGTATAAACTCCAGTGTGATATCGTTCAGGGCATGCTGAACAATTTTGTGTTTGGTCCAGTCGATATGATTACGGAGAAAGTAAAGGGTAATTGCCCTGTACATCGCCCCGCTGTCTATATAGACATAGCCGAGTTCAGTAGCAAGTTGTTTGGCAACTGTGCTTTTGCCGCAGGATGACCATCCATCTATCGTAATAATGATTTTCTTTGCCATAGTTACAATTGCAAAAATGCAGAAAAAAAAGGAGTTACAAACGATTTGAGACCCGGATCAAACAAATTTCACCTGGTATATGCCGGTCACGATTTACGGACTGATTCAGCCGGCAGAAACTGTTTTATCCTTGGTGACTAACTTTCTTGCATTGTTGTCCTTAAGCCTGTTAATCATTACCAGGGCGGGTGTAAGCGTTAGGAGAAAAATCAGGTTCTCAACATTGTAAATTTGAAAAATGAGCCAGCCACCCACAAAAAATAACAGGTAAGAGATCATCAGTAATTTATCCCATCTCAGACTTATAAACCCCAAAATAAAAACTGCTTCAATCAGTATCAGGACGATCCATATCGAATGAGCCCAGGCCC